>DATMZB010000033.1:0-3253 GCA_035560655.1 Methanotrichaceae archaeon
ATATTCATGTTACCTCTCCTCCAATTTTGTTACCTCTGTTACCTCTGCTCTATGCAGCCAGTCACTTTTCATTGAAACTCCTCCTGGTCATGTTTGAATGCTTTACTCAGAACAGGGAGGACCCGGTATTGTTTGCCTCCAATTCGCTTAACGATGACTCTTCTAGTCCCCTGTTCCTGCGCTAACAGGCCTTTCTGCTCTATGGCATCAAGTAGGGCTGTTTTAGAGAGTGTGAGACTTTCGTCCTGAGCTTTGAGCAACCTGTTGGCCTGCTCGAAACAGGGGCCATAAAGGAGGTAGTAGATTCCTTTTTGCTCGTCCATCCAGCCAATTTTTTCAGCGCCATCAAGCATTGCTGGAACGTCCTCCATGTCAGCGAAGAAGACCTTCTTCTGGGCCTCTCGTTCCTCAAGAGACCCGAAAAAACGTTTCACCGGCTCCTCGGCATCAGCAGCCTTAGCCTGGTCGTCTGCCACCTCGTTGAGAACAGCCCCGGCCTGCAGGAGCCTCTTGGCAGCTTCTTCCTGAGAAAGGACTCCTTGGGATATGGCAAACCTGAAGAATAGGTTCAGACCGAGATAGAGGTGAACCACAACCTCGTCAAGCCTCCTGTGCCTGTTCCTCACCTTGGATGCTTTTTTAACGTTCCGTCTGAGGGTCTCGAAGTTCTCTGACAGCCCAGATGGCAACTCTCCCATGATAGAGGCCAGGTATTCCAGATAACCCCTCATGGCATAGGGAAGCGACCTTCTTTGGGCCTGGGCTTGGCTCAGCTTCACAGGATCTATGTCCCCTTTCTTTAAGTGAATGAGGAGAAGCCTGTAGTAGCTAGACCCAGCTGGGATGATATCCTCGCCTGAGCAAAGAGTCAAGCCTCTTGGTGGGCTGCCCTCTCTGAGTTTGATGTCTGAGGTCAGCCGGCCCCTGCTGCTCCGGTCTCCCTGGCTCCGGCTGAGGTGCTCTAGGGTCCCCTCAAGTCTTGCTTTCTCTTTTGGGTTCTGAGGCGGGTATAGGTCATCTACCACGAGCAGAGTATCTTTGGCCTCAAACGCCAGTTGCTCGATAGAGTTATGGGTATCTCGAAAACTGGCGGGAAGGCTCTTGCTATCAAAGTTTCCATAATGAGAAAGTACCAGGGCTTCTAAAGCCGATTTGAATGAGCCGGTTATGCCGTAGATGTAAGTAGTGAACCCTGGTTCTATCCCCGCCTGCCTCAAGGGTTCGCAAAGAGGGGCCAGGTATACCAGGGCCAGGAGAGGGTACATGATCTTTCCAGGGCCCAGGTCCAGGAGGGATAGGCTTGTTTCCAGGGCGGCTTTTATGTCCCCTCTCTCAGCGGGAAGAGAGTATCTCTCCAGCCTGGAGGCGATCTCCACCTCTGCGGCCTGGGAACCAACGGCTCCGCCTGCATGGAGATATGCCCAGGAGCCGTCTATCTTCCTCCAGCCGATATGAGTATAGACCGTTGATATGGGCAGTTCAGGGCCCGCCATGCTCTGGATAGAGTGCCTGAGCAGCTCGCTCTTGTAGGGTTCAACGGCAGCTTTTACTCCCCAGGCCTGCCCGACCCAGGCCATGTTCTCAGAGAAGTCGCCAATCGCCACCTTAACAGGCTGGAGCAGGGCGCCACCCTGTAAGATGCCCTTGATCTCGACATACCTCTCCTGGGACTGGCCGTTATCCTTCAGGATCTCCCTGACGGGCCAGGCCACAAAGTTGGCAAGAGGTATGAGCTGTTGGTTCATCCCTTCATGGGCCCCATGCCTGACTTCGCATAGCCGGCCCAGCTCGTCCAGGGCGTACCTGGGGTCTCGAAGCAGGCTCTTGGGCAAGCCATATTCTGGCCCAAGTCTGGTGAGTTCCACCTGAGTAGATGCCTTTCTCGATTTTTTCTGCTGCAGCTCCTTAAGCTTGGACCTGGCATCTTTCAGAAGTGCCTGTCTAGTTTCGCCCTTGATGCCATTCTCTTCAAGCCAGCTCCTGGTGAGAGATTCGCCCTCATGGCCCAGGAAGGCAGTAATGGCTTTGAGCTTATCTTTGAGGCTACTTGATCCAATCAGCCGGTCAGCATAGGCCAGGGCTCCATCACCAATAGGGAGATAAGACTCAGCCCTATCCCGTATCTTCTGAAGGTCCTGAAGTGCCTGCTCCTTTCTGGCCAGAATGAATTCATCCAGGCCGGTCTTTTGATCTGAAGCCAGGGCCGGCAGGCTGATGATCTTAATCTCCTCAGCACCCAATCTATAGAGCTGCTCTGCCAGGCGCTCAAATGCTGGATAGGCCTTATGTCCAGGGGTTATATCTGAATCGTAGATGAGGCTGAACTTCCAGTCGTCCCAGGGCATATTAAGTTCTGGAATGAGGGCTTCCTCATCCTGGAGCTTATCACCTGCAGCAAGGTCTACATCAGGGTTATCAGTCCGCCAGTTCCAGACACCGGAGAGAGCCACTATAGGCAGTCCTTTGGCATGACCACAGAGAGCCTTGAGCTCACCTTCGGTTATCCAAAGTTCATGGGTCTGGGTCAGGTCGAAGCCAGGGGGTATAAAAAGGGCATTGGGTTGGCCTGTAGGCCTTAGATATTTCTTCTCCCTGCCTCGTTCATCTATCGGAGGATCATCCAGCCTAATGGTGAATATGTCATTATCGCCGTATTTTATCATGAGGCCGCTGCTGTCTGTATCGTTTCTTCCTAAGCACTTGCGTACTTCAGCTGGAGAGAGGCTAATGAGCCTATCTGTAATTCCTGGGCCCTCTATATCGATACCGTACTTGAGAGCAAGTCGGGACCTATGAGCCTCAGAGATAGCCATCAATAGGCCATCCCCCTGGAGAGAGCCATCTTATGGCAGCGGCAAAAGCAACTAGCCGGCAAGAGGTCTGCCCGCATACGGCACAATGTTGCCTCACATCGGAAATTTGATGGATAGATTTATATTCTAAATCTGCGCACATTATTTTGGTAACTCCTAATTGGCTTGAGGCTGCTGGTCACAGCCTCGGAGCAAATTATTTTATTAACGTTCCTGAAGCTCGTCTATGCTCACCCTGCCCTTGTTACAGCGTCTTGCAAAACGCTTCGAGCTGCATCACATATCCCACAGCCGCGAGCGGCGGCAGTTTTCTCCAAAAAAGCTCTCTGTGCCGATGTTATCCGGAAGCTAACTGAATCGCTTAATCTTTCTGAGGTGTTTTTCCTCATGTCTATCCCAACTTTTCGCTGTTTCTAATGAAAGAGAGCACTTCGTTATAT
>DATMZB010000034.1:0-2858 GCA_035560655.1 Methanotrichaceae archaeon
GGTTAAGGATAGATAAAAGCGGGCCTGAGCATCAAACAGAGCCATAAAGTCAGAGGAATCGCCCTTGAGACCCTGGCATCAGATTAATCTTTAAAGAGTCTGCATAAATTATCTTGGCTGCAGATCTCCTGGCCCTCATCATCCAGGCTGTGTCACATCTCCGGCTGCAGGTGAATCACAGATCGATTATGCATTTGAGGCTTCGACGATGGAAACGAAAGTCTTTGGCGGCATTGCCTGGCTGGCAGCGATACTTCTGGTACTCGTTCTAAGCCCGATCATGTTCACACAAACATGCCAAGCTGAAGCTCCACCCGGCCTGGAGAAGATAGAGCACTTCGTCTTCATAATGCAGGAGAACAGGGCGTTTGACAACTACTTTGGCACCTACCCAGGTGCAGAGGGCATTCCTCCTGGAGTCTGCCTGAAGAACCCCAAAGGAGGGCCATGTGTGGCTCCATACCACGACTCAAATGACGTCAACCGCGGCGGCCCTCATGGCTGGGATAATGCCCAGGCGGATATCAACGGGGGCAAGATGGACGGGTTCATGGAGCAGGCATACCGTGGCATAAGCCTGCCCGGACACGGCCCATGTGATCCTGACGACCTGGACTGCCCGCCTGGACGCGACGCCCGTGACGTGATGGGCTGGCACGACTACAGGGAGATCCCCAACTACTGGAACTATGCCCATCTCTATGTGCTCCAGGACCACATGTTCGAATCTGTGGCCTCATACAGCCTTCCGGCACATCTGTATATGCTGGCAGGCCAGAGCGGGGGCTACACCGGCTACTACCAGCTCCTGCCATGGACATACAACTTCCAGGAGATAACCGAGCTCCTGGCAAACGGCAGGATCGAATGGAAGTACTATGTGACCTCTGGAAAGGTGCCTGACACATTAGACGGCCACGTGGTTGGATCGGCTGCCGAGCAGAAGCAGGACCCCGATACATACACCCTGTTCAACCCTCTGCCGGCGTTCCCAAAGGTCCAGAACAACCTCAGCCAGCGAAGCAGACTCGTCGATACATATCAGTTCTACCAGGACGCCAGAGAGGGCTCCCTGCCTCAGGTATGCTGGGTCATACCATCCGATCCCGTAAGCGAGCACCCGCCCTCAAGCATCAGAGACGGGATGGCCTATGTGACAGGACTTGTCAACGCAGTGATGGTGGGGCCCGACTGGAACACCACTGCCATATTCATAAGCTGGGACGACTGGGGCGGGTTCTACGACCACGTGCCTCCGCCCAATGTGGACAGGTACGGCTTTGGCATCCGCGTCCCCGGGCTGATCATCAGCCCCTATGCCAAACAGGGCTATATCGACCATAAGGTATACTCGACCGGGTCCTGGCTGAAGATCGTGGAGGAGAGGTTTGGAGTCCCATCCATGACCAACAGGGATGCAAGTGCCATAGACATGACCGATGCCTTTGACTTCACACAGATGCCACGCCGGCCGGTGATATTGAACGCCACCAGGGCAGGGTCGCCCTATCCCCAGCCGCTGCAGAAGATCGTCCGTGCCTGAAACGCAGGCGCGTATCGCATGTCAGGGCCGCTTGGCTGAGCCGAAGATCTTGACCTTCCTGAGCAGGATAAATCCCAGGACCATTGGCAGCCAGAAGTCCAGAGCCCGGAAGGCCAGAGCTATCACTGTGGCGGTCAATGTCGGCACCCCCAGAGTGGTGAAGAGAAGCGCCATGACCCCTTCCACTATGCCTATGCCCTGGGGCACAGGAGAGATGTCCCAGAACAGAATCCCCATGGCATAGCCTGCAACCAGTGCCCAGACCCCTATCTGCTGGTGGAAGGCCAGGAATATGGCGTAGAGGCTGATGATATTGATCATATGGGCCCCAAGAGCTATGCTCAAGGTCTTGAGCAGCCTCCTCGGCCTGGCCTTTATGGCATTGGCGGCCTCAATGAACTCCCCAGCATTCTGGCCTGCCCAGTCCCCTGTGAGCCTGGTCCGGCGTTTGAGCTTTATCATCAGTCCGTTTATTCCCTGCTGGGCCAGGCCGAAGAGCTGGATCAACCAGTCAGGCCTCCATACTGCCAGGACCAGACCCCCTCCAAGGCCAAATATTACCAGCAGCATGAACGCCGCACCCACGAGCTCATAGGCCTTGAGGTCGTGGTTCAGCAGCAAGTAAACCAAGCCGAAGGCCATGACCAGGGAAAATGTGACGTAATCTGCTGCCTGGGCAAGGAGCGTTCCCGCCGCAGCCCGGGCTGCAGACTGGCCGCGGTGGGCGACATCGTCCACGAAAAGGGCGGCACCTGCCATGCCCCAGGTAGGTGCCAGGGTGTTGACGAACAGGGTGCCCAGGGTCACGGGCAGAAGTTCTCTTATCCTGCTCTGCACCTCTACTGTGTGAAAGGCAGCTTTGAAGACCGCAGTGAATATGACGTAATAAGCTATCTGCAGGAACGCGGCCACTAGGATCCACTGCCACTCACCCTCGCCCAGAGGCTCAGCTACCTCTTGGATTTCGGCGAAGCGGCTCAAGACCACCCAAACAAAGGCTGCTATGGAGATCCAGATAATCCACCGTTTCTTCATGAGCCTCCTCAGGCTTTAGCCAGGCAGCATTCATTAGAAGATCTTGGAGCGGCACCTGGTGCAGACTGACTGCGCCAGATATGCCCAGTACGCCTGATGCCTGACGCTCGATGCACTTTCACAGTATATCTAGGGCCGTATCCCAGAAGAAATTATCTATAGTTGCCTGGAAGATATTGTTGTATGAGCCCGGACATTGCCGCCTTTTGGAGCTTGCCTGCTGATGAAGCCTTAAAACAGCTTCAGACCACGCCTCAAGGCCTTACAAGCGAGGAGGCAG
>DATMZB010000035.1:0-7213 GCA_035560655.1 Methanotrichaceae archaeon
CCGCAATATAATGCAAGGGCGAAGTCCTTGAAATTTCTATGCTGTATCATCTTCTAAGCTTTGAAGGAATCGGTGCCGTTCTCAATGGCCAAGCCTAATGGTCGTTCGTTATATTAACTTTTCTCCTCTGTGATGCAGAGAGCCCTCGTCAGAAAATCGCTTAGTAGCATCGAATTGATCTATCAAAGGCTCTGGCCGGGTCCTCTGGAATAACCGGCACTGCCATAGATCCCGTGTCTCTTCTCTGCTGCTGAGATATGCTGCCATTGAGATAGATTCTTTAGCCTTAGAGCCAAGGCCTTGGGCATGAAGATCCTCGCTGTCACAGGCAGACTTGCTCAGGGGATGGTAAGAGAGCAGGCCAGAGGCTCTGATGTGCTGGTGCTGGATACGGATATTGCTGCTTTCATAACACCTGAGATGCTGAAGAGAGCTGGGCCCCGGGGGTACGATCTGATACTTATTCCAGGAGCTGTGACTGCAGACTTCAGATCAGTGGAAAAAGAGCTTGGCGCAACGATCCGGCTTGGGCCCAAGAACGCAGCTGACCTGGGACTGGTCCTGGACCACCTGGGCGAGATTGAGCTATCCAGGTCAGTGCCGGCGTGTATGCTGCTGGAATCGGCCTTGAAGTCCAAGGCACGGGCCTTGGTGGATGATCTGGAGAGCCGGGCCAGTTTTTCCCTTTCCATAAAGGGCGTGAAAATAGGAGGCCAGTCCAGGATGAAGGTCCTGGCAGAGGTCGTGGATGCAACCAGGCTCTCCAGAGATGACCTGGGTGAAAGGATATCACGCTTCCAGGCTGAAGGGGCGGATATGATAGACCTGGGACTGCCCCTTGATGCGCGGCCGGACCAGGTGGCCTTCGCCCTGAAGGCTGCCAGGGAGGTCACAGACCTGCCCATATCTATAGACACTCTGGACCCGGAACTGATCCTGGCTGGCGTCGAGGCCGGAGCTGACCTCATACTCAGCCTGGATGGCAGAAACCTGCCTCTGGTCGGCAGGGCTGTGGCCGACCGCGGCTTGCCTGCAGTGGTCATACCCGGTCCAGGCGCTATTGGGGACAATCTGAGGCATGCCCGGGATCTCGGAATAAATGTCATAGCCGATCCAGTTCTAAGCCCGCCTCTGATGGGCCTGGCCAGGTCGATATCCGGGTACCTGCAGTTCTGCCAGGCCCACCCGGGGGTTCCAGCGTTCTTCGGGGCAGGAAATGTAACAGAGCTCATAGATGCCGACTCCCAGGGGGCAAATGCAATCCTGGCAGCCATTGGATCAGAGGTTGGGGCTGCAATCCTCTTCACGCCTGAGTACAGCGATAAGGCCAGGGGCGCCGTCAGGGAACTCCGCGTTTCATCTGAGATGATGGCACTGGCCATGGCCCGCAAGAGCCCGCCCAAAGATCTGGGCCTGGACCTACTGGTCCTAAAAGAGAAAAGACGGAGGCCCGATCTTTTGGTGCCTCACCAGCCGGTCTTGGCTAAGTGCGATCATCAGTTTGAGGCCGACCCCGGAGGGGAGATATCCATAGGCATCTGGAAAGGCCAGATCGTGGCCAGGCACGGCCCTCTGGAGGTTCTTGGTGCCAAGGCCAGAGATGTGCTGAACACCCTGATAGATCGTGGCCTGGTCACAAGGCTGGACCATGCCGGATATCTGGGCCGCGAGCTGGAGAAGGCCGAGATCGCTCTGACGCTTGGAAAGAGCTACTGCCAGGATGAGCCTCTATTTGGGGACCGGCCCTGATCAATAGCCTCCATTGGTCACGGTCTGCTCGCCTCACCGGCCCGCATGCAGCGCCTTACTTCGCCGCAGAGATTAAATAACATAATATCCACAATTCTGCAGATGAATCAGAAGGCATTTGCTATCTTCGTAGGTGTGATCATGGTCCTCTCGGCCTTTGCCAGCTTCGTCCTGATGGGCGGAGACAACAGCGGCAGCGGCTCTCAGGGGACTGCAGCATCAGCAGATGCCACACCAGCATCACAATTCGGAGTAGGCGGGACCCTTGTAGACTCGAGCTTCAGCGGCCTTGGCGACATGCTGTCCATGATTCCAGAGAACACCACATTTGCATACTGGCTGGATATGGACAGGTCAGATAACCTGACCAGCGCTGCTCGCGCAGCAATTCCCCAGTCGTACCAGTCCTACGGCCTGTACAGCGGAAACCTGTACTCGACCAAGATCGAGCGGCTGGGAGCTGCGTTTATGAACGACAGCAGCTTTGCTGAGTTCCACTGGATCACGCCTTACAGGCTGTCTTACAGCGGATTTACAGTTCCTTACCAGGATTACCAGCTCATACCCATAGGCTCGGGCGTCTTTGCAGCCATGGGCAAACCTGTGGTCTTCGGCACCCAGAGCTCAGTTGAGACGATTGTGGATGTGCTCTCGGGCACACCCTCTACTGATAAGATCACGCTTCCCCTGGGCGAGTATGCCGACTTCCAGGTGGCAGGACTTGGGCATGTAAGCAATCTTGGCCCGACTGCCAGCGCACCTCTTGGTGGAGGATACAGCGAGTTCTACCTTGGTGTGAACCAGAAGAACAGCACCTATTCCATGAGTGCCACTTATCTGGATCCTGATACCGTTACAGACCAGAGGATAAAGGATATAGCCGGCAAGTACGGTCTGGCAGCATCATCCAAGCCAGGCGAGGCCAGCATCTCTGGAGAGGTGACTGAGGCTGTAATGGGTAACGCGCTCAAGGCCTTCCTGGCCCCGTAGCGCAACCTTTTTACATTCGAAGCTGCAGCTGATCTAATCCGAAAGGCATTTTTGCGATGAATGATGATGGGCAAGTCTGCCCTGAAGGAGAAAAAAGTTATGGCAAGACCGATATACGTCAGGTTTGATGTACCAGCAGAGCTGGCCGCTAAGTCTTTAGAGGCGCTCGAGCTGGCTCGTGACACAGGAAGGATCAAGAAGGGTACCAACGAAGCTACTAAGGCCATAGAGCGCGGCGTAGCAAGGTTAGTGATTATAGGCGAGGACGTTACCCCACCTGAGATCGTGGCCCATATTCCACCTCTGTGCGAGGAGAAGAAGACGCCTTACATATATGTCAAGAAGCAGAGCGAGATTGGAGCCGCTTCTGGCCTGGGCGTCAAGAGCGCTGCCGCAGCCATAGTCGAGCCCGGCAAGGGCAAAGAGGTTGTGGACGAGATCATTCAGAAAGTACAGGCACTGAAGTAGGTGATCCCTGATGGTAGAGGAGAACGGCATACCGGCAGAGGTCATTGAGGTCATAGGCGTCACTGGTATGCATGGTGAGGCCACCCAGATCAAGTGCAGGATCCTTGAGGGCAACAACAAGGGCCGGATCATTACCAGGAACTGCATGGGGCCCATAAGGCTGGGCGATGTCCTCATGCTGCTGGAGACTGCCAGAGAAGCCAAGAAGCTTACCAGCAGGTGAAGAGATGGAAGAGAGAAAGTGTTCGTTCTGCAATAAGGTCATAGAGCCAGGAACAGGAAAGCTCTACGCCAAGAAGGATGGCACCACATTTTACTTCTGCTCATCCAAGTGCGAGAACAACTATGGCCTGTGCAGAGTTACCAGGCGGACAGAGTGGGCCAGGAAGGGGGCATAAGTCCTGGCCAAGGCAGAGATTGAGCGGACCTTCATCATGGTCAAGCCCGATGGCGTTCAGCGCGGCCTTGTAGGCATCATCATCCAGAGGATAGAGCAGAAAGGCTTCAAGATAGTGGCCATGAAGATGGCCTCAATGCCTCAGGAGAACGCCGAGAAGCACTATGCTGAGCACGCTTCCAAGCCCTTCTTCAAGGATCTGGTAGGATTCATAACAGCAGGTCCATCAGTTGCCATGGTAGTAGAGGGCCGGGGGGCGATAGCCGCCATGAGGAAGATGAACGGGGCAACCAACCCAGTAGATGCAGTGCCAGGCACCATACGCGGCGACTTTGGCATTGAGATGGGAAGAAATGTTATACACGGCTCCGACTCACCCGCTTCTGCAGCCAGAGAGATAGCCATCCACTTCAAAGATTCAGAGATAGTGAACTATAAAAGAATCGACGAAGCCTGGCTATATGAGTAAAAGGGGAATGGCATTCTCTGCCCTTCTCCAATTTAAGAGCATTTATATACTTTAGACTAAATATCCTTTTACAGAAATTCATCAAAGAGCGAGAGAGTATGCAGCAGAAGGCTAAGAAGGCCAGCAAGGCCAAGGGTACGCCGGGCTCTGACATGAGGACCCCAATAGTTGTAGTTATGGGCCATGTCGACCACGGCAAGACATCTCTCCTGGACAGGATCAGGGGAACGACTGTGGCCGACTTCGAGGCTGGCGCCATCACTCAGCATATTGGGGCTACTGAGGTCCCATTAAAGGTGGTCCAGGACTTCTGCGGCCCTCAGTTTCGGGGCGAGTTCCAGGTCCCGGGTCTGCTCTTCATAGATACGCCAGGCCATCACGCCTTCACCTCTCTTCGAAGCCGGGGCGGGTCGCTGGCAGATCTGGCTGTTTTGATAGTAGATATCAATGAAGGTTTCCAGCCCCAGACTATAGAATCTTTAAACATTCTCAAGCGCTACAAGACTCCATTCGTTGTGGCTGCAAACAAGATAGATAGGATAACAGGCTGGCAGCCAATAAAGAACGCCACCCTGGCCAAGAGCCTCAAGAACCAGAACGAGCGCGTCATCACAGAGCTTGATACCAAGATCTACGAGCTGGTGGGAGAGCTTTACAAGTACGGCTTTGATTCTGAGAGGTACGACAGGGTCACAGACTTCACAAAGAACATAGGGATCATACCAATAAGCGCCATCACAGGCGAGGGAGTTCCCGACCTGCTCATGGTTCTGGTGGGACTGGCCCAGAGGTTCCTCAAGGACATCCTCAAGTCAAAATCCACCGGCCAGGGCGTTGGGACCATACTCGAGGTCAAGGAAGAGAGGGGACTTGGCACCACACTGGATGTCATACTTTCAGAGGGCGAGTTCAATGCCGGGGATACAATCATCGTCGGCACCAGCCACGAGCCTGTGATCACAAAGATAAGGGCTCTTTTCAAGCCCAAGCCTCTAACTGAGATTCGAAGCGAAGAGAGGTTCATGCCCGTGAAGCGGGTGGTAGCTGCAAGCGGCGTCAAGGTCTCGGCACCCAAGCTTGAAAATGCCCTGGCAGGATCGACGATCAAGGTCATCTCAAGCCCAGAGGAGGCCGATGCCATAGCCGAGCAGATCAAATCAGAGCTCGCTTCAGTCAGAGTTGAGTCTGAGAATGTGGGAATAACCCTTAAGGCTGACACTATAGGGTCTCTGGAGGCTCTGATTGGAGAGCTAAAGGAGAAGAATATACCAATACACATGGCGGATGTGGGTCCAGTCTCTCGCAAGGACGTCATCAGGACCGGGGCCATAAAGGACCCGCTATACTCGGCGGTACTGGCTTTCAATACCGATATCCTGCCCGATGCCCTATCAGAGATCCAGAAGACTGACGTTCCAGTATTCAAGAGCGATGTGATCTACACTCTTATAGACAGCTATGAAGAATGGGTCGAGGCCCAGAAGATGAGGCTGGAGCAGGAGCGCCTGCAGGCGGTCATCAGGCCCGGAAGCATGAGGATACTTCCAGACTGCGTCTTCCGCCAGTCCAAGCCTGCAATAGTGGGCGTCCAGATAGTTGGAGGGATCATAACCACCCAGACCCAGCTCATGAGAGAGGATGGAGCAGCTGTCGGCGAGGTTAAGGGTATACAGGCCCACAACGAGAACGTGGGCACTGCAACTGTGGGCCAGGAGGTGGCAGTGGCCATAGACGGGCCGACAGTCGGACGCCAGATCCATGAGGGCGATATACTCTATGTCAACATCCCAGAGAAGCATGCCCGGATAGTGGAGCAGGAGCTCAAGCCCAGGCTCCCTCAGGACGAGCTGGAGGCATTCGAGAAGTTCCTGGAGATCAAGCGCAAGAAGAACCCCTTCTGGGGAAAATGATTCTTCTTCTCTTTTATTCTTGCTATATCCTGCCTCATTGATTAGCTTTTGCAGTGTTTTGTATCCTTGATGTGCTGCTGCTATGTTTCATCTCTTTGACAAGCCACTACAGCAGATTTGTCGCCATGCTTTAATACCATTTCACCTAGAACATGGCATGATTTTCACATGATAGAGGACTTCTTGATCCCAATGGTGGCAGTGGGGCTGGCAGAGATGGGCGATAAAACACAGCTCTCAATACTGCTTCTATCTTCCAGGACAAAAAATTACTTCCAGCTCCTCATTGGAGTGATGCTTGGCTTTCTGCTGGCGGACGGCTTTGCCATTCTGGTTGGCTCCTGGGTAACCACGGTCATTCCCGTGAACCTGCTTAAGCTGGTCTCAGGTGCAGTCTTCGTGATATTCGGGGTTCTCATACTCAGGTCGAAGCCTGAGGAGGCCGAGGCAGATCTGTCCTCCAAGAGCACATTAGTTTCAGGCTTCTCACTCATCTTTCTCTCTGAATGGGGCGATAAGACCCAGATTGCCTCAGCACTCTTTGCCACGGAGTATAACCCCTGGATGGTCTTCCTTGGGGTCATGGCCGCGCTCGCCATCCTATCCATTCTGGCCATATTCCTCGGCAGGTTCCTCTCGGATAGGATCGATAGAAAGCTGATAACAAGGATTGCAGGCGTTGTCTTCATCTTGATAGGCCTCACCTTCGCGCTCTCAGCCTTGCCTTTCTGGTCTTCTCTGCGTTTGCCGATTTCATGATAGATGGAAAACGGCATTTGCAGAGAAAACCTTTTGTAGTTCCCAAAACAAAAGAGGGGCGCTCGGATAATGAGCGATTCATAGGGAGCAAGATACTTGATAGATAATGAGCTTTTATTGTGGGTTGCCTTCGGGATCACTGTTCTTGCGCTGCTCGCACTCGATTTGGGTGTCTTTCACCGCAAATCGCATGAGATAAGCATAAAAGAGGCTCTCATCTGGTCCGCCTTTTGGATCGCTATTGCACTTGCCTTCAATATGGCCATCTACATCTGGCTTGGGTCTGACTCAGCAGTGGAGTTCGCTGCTGCATACCTGATAGAGAGGGCTCTAAGCTTCGACAACCTCTTCGTGTTCCTGCTCGTTTTATCATACTTCAAGGTCCCCTCGCTCTACCAGTACAGAGTCCTCTTCTGGGGCATAATTGCGGCCCTCATCTTCAGAGGCATCTTCATAATGGCTGGAATTGAG
>DATMZB010000036.1:0-11321 GCA_035560655.1 Methanotrichaceae archaeon
GTGATATATTGATGGGTCGATCAATAGAATCTGAATGAGATTTGGTACAAGAATCAGGATGAGATATAGGGTGGCAGTCGACACTTTTGTGTCATCTAGAACTCATCGGCGATTTCGGCATTTAAAAGTGCCAGGATAATAGGAAAAAAGGCTTTTTGATAATTGCGTAAATCTCGGAAAAGTAATTTGCCATTAAATGAAAATCAATTTGCTATTATAACCCAAATTGTGAATTTTATATGATTTTAGCCGCAAGATTTACACTCGTCGAAGTATTATAAGTTGATATGCGCCAGTGGAGATGAGGATGAGAAACCGCTCATATCTCACATCTTCTGGTACTGTGTATTAGAGCTTGCACAAATCGGAGCTGTGCCCGAAGGATGGGCGAGAGATCATGTCTGGCGTGGAGAAATCTGATGCAATGCTTCAACATGAGAAGTGGATCGCTTGGGTGGTAGGTCATAATCCAAAGATGATTCCTGGAACTGATAAGCCAGTGAATCTGATGCCTGAGACCCCCGTGCTTGTGATGGCACTTGCAGCCATCGCCATCGTTGTGGCAGTTGCATTAAGCATGTTCCATTAGGTGGCGATATAGCGCCGTCTTCGGGAAATCGTAAGCGTGAATATTAAATAACTGAGGTGAAAATATATGGAAATTGGTGGGCTTGTCTCGGGAGTATTGTTCCTTGTCGGGTTGGGTGCAATATTTACCTCTTCAGGAGCTTTTATGAATATGCTCGTAGGAGATGTACTGATAGCTGCAGCTGGAGGAGCCTTCGTCTTCTTATCAAAAGAGGCAAAAGCGTAATAATATCCTCTTGTCAGAGATATCTCCTTGAATTTTTTACCCGTAGATGGCATTAGATCTGTTTTGATTCTCAAATAGTGAGGATGGAGATAATATCCTCTCGATATTGAGCCTCTGACAATTGAAGTAGAGCGATCTCATCCGGGCTTTTGGAGGCACGACCCTGAGAACGCCTCAGGAAGGAGCTCAGATGCTGTGGCCATTGTGCAATCCCCTTTGAGGTTGGCCATGATCACCTTAATATTGCTTCCAAACTCCATAATCATCTGCCTGCATATCCCGCACGGCGCCAGAGGCTCTGGCGTATCTCCGACAACTGCCAGTGCCTCGAACTCCCTCTCGCCGCAGCCCACTGCACTGGCTATGGCCGTCCTCTCAGCGCATATTCCGGTGCCGGAGCAGGCGTTCTCCACATTTCCCGCCGAGTATACCCTGCCGCTCTTCCCAAGCACTGCTGCACCCACCTTAAACCCGGAATAGGCTGCATAGGAGTGCTCCCTGGCTTTGATGGCCTGGCCTATGAGCCCGTCGTAGCCTCCCGTGTAAGGATGGGGCGCACGCCGCAGAGCTCCTATGTACATGCACTCCTCTGGAGGGATCTTTGGTATCTCGCAGCTCCCGTCCTGGACTGCAACCGGCGCTCCGCGTATTATCACAGCAGGTATTGATTCGTCTCCCTCGCCCATGACTATCTGGGCTGCAGAGACCAGGTTGTCAGCCACTGCCTTTCTTGTGATCATCAGCGGCCTGCCATAGAGGTCGAGCTGGCCCCGGGCGTCTTCTACTGGCTGCAAGCCGGCACAGCCCAGTGCCACGCCCACACACCCGAGCCTGAGTGGGTGCGTCCTGCTGTCGCCAATGATCACGCCTATCTTCTTCCCATCCGAAAGCCGGCTCCTTATTGAGGATGCAGTCTGGGTTGGGTATGCAGGGAAGAGCACCACATATCCTGGAGGCGCATTGGAGTGGTCTATGCCTGCATTGGGGTAGAGGAAGCCGTCATTAAGCGTCAGGACAACGCCTGGTATGCCTCCCACTATCGAATCCGACTCGCGGATGATGAGCTCCATCTCTCTTGGATCTTTGGAATACTTGGCTGCCAGCAGAGACGCCAGCTTGCCAGGCACCACCTCGTCCAGGTTGATCACCCTTCCCTGCCAGGTAGCCACTGCGCTCTCTGAGACCACCAGTATGTCACCGTCCTGAAGGCTGAGGCTACTGCGCTGCATGCCCCTCCTTATTGCCTCAACCATGTCGTCGCCAATCCCTATGAGGTCCGTCTTTATCCCGAGTACTTCCAAGAGGCTCACCTGTATCTTTCTGGGTTATCTATCTCTTTTAGAGCCGAGATTATGGATTCGGCTATAGCCGGCAGCCTGAACGGCTGTCCCTTCAGCTTTCTCACCATGCCTGCGATCTGGGATACTGTTCCAAGAATCAGGACCGTCTCAGGCTCTGGATCGCACCTGAGCGCCGCCCGGGGAATTGCTGCATCCCCTCCCCTGGCCAGCATCTCCTGCTTGATTATGATAGCCTCCATAGAGCTGATCCCCCTTAAGGCCAGCATCCTGAAAGAGCCCTTGGCACTCAGTATGCGATCTCCTCCCGGGTCGACCTTGACCCGCCTCATCAAATGGACCAGGTCAGACTCATGGCCCGATGAGCTGCAGACCTCCACAGATATCCCGTCTCCCTCAGACCTGGCAGGCCTGCCGCGTATGGCCTCGGCCATGCGAATGGTCTCAATGCTTGCCGAGACGTCGTGCGTCCTCACTACATGAGCGCCGTTATAGATGGCGACGGCGGTGGCAGATAGAGTCCCGCACAGCCTCTGGCCCGGGTCGGGCTGGTTTAGCAATGCTCCGATAAAGGACTTCCTGGAGATGGCAGCCATCACCGGCCTTCCAAGAACGCGCATGCGTTTTAGGCCATCAAGTATGGCCAGGTCGTGCTTGGGCGTCTTCTCTGGAATCCAGTGGCCAACGCCCGGGTCCAGGCAGATCTTATAGGGAGAGATGCCCGCGTCTTCTGCAAGTTGCAGCCTCTCTGCCAGAGCCGGTACTATCTCATCCAGGGTCAGAAGGTCGCCGGGCCTGTCGCGAGATGCCATGATCACTGCAGAGCCGTCGTTATCTGCTATTGCCCTGACCATGGCAGGATCTCTCAGCCCCGAGACATCGTTTATGCAGTCCGCGCCCAGGGACAGCGCCTCTCCTGCTATGCTTGGCCGCTTTGTATCTATGGATATGGGCACGTCCAGGTTATCTCGCAGAACCTTCAGAGCCGGCATCAGCCTCTCTCTCTCCAGGTCTTCGCTTATATGTGGGGACCCTGGAGCTGTTGAGACTGCGCCCAGGTCTATCAGATCCGCACCCTCATCTGCCAGAGCCCTGGCTGAGGAGAGTACGTCATCCAGACCTGATACCGATCCCTTGTAAAAGGACTCATGGCTGAGGTTTATGACCGCCATTATCCTCACGGGATGCAGATCTCCCAGTGTAACCCTGCCAAGTACGCCGTCTATCAAATCAAACGCCTCTATCATGAAGGTCGTCAGGCATAAAATCTTAATCCAAGGCTCATTCAGAGAGCTTGAGGAGCATTCCAGTCTTCCTTGCATGGTTTATGGACATCCCAAAGAAGACGAGCCCGATTATGAGGTAGAGCACTGCAAGTGCCGTTCCTACGAGCAGGTTGCTTGGCCCGTGAGTGAAGACCGACCTGTAGTATTCCAGGAAATAGGTCAGAGGTATCGCCCTTGCCAGGATCTGGAGCGCCGGAGGCAGCACCTCCACTGGATAGTAGATCCCGCTCACGAGCAGGATGATGCCCGAAAGAGACCAGGCTGCCACATCGGCCTTCTGGCCGAAGATCAGTATGGATATGCAGACTACAATGCCAATCACCGCTGCCACTGCAAAGACTCCTGCCAGGAATATGGCCACTGGCAAAAGCCCGCCCTGCATGAAGTTGAAGCCAAAGAGGTAGTGGCTGACCAGGGCCAGGAAGGCGAAGACAAACGTCCCCCGCAGAACGCCGAAGAGCAGCGCTCCGAATATGAGGTGGTAGCTCTTGATTGGAGATATGAATGTATTCTTTATGCTCTTGGACCACATGTCGAATAATAAGACGTATGCCACATCTATCTGTGAGACCTGGAGTATGGTCAGGGCTATGGCTCCCACCAGTAGGAATGAGACCATCTCAGGGCTGACGCTCAAGAACCTGGTCAGAAGGCCGATGGAGAGCAGGCTGATCATGGGCCAGAAGAAGATCTCAAATAAGGTGAAAACATTTCGTTTTGAGATTATCCAGTTCTTGTAGGCCGAAGCCAGATACTTGTTCAGCTCACCTCGCAAGTTCAATGAAGACATCCTCCAGATCGGGCACCTTGATCTTTATATCCTGAATGTTGGCCCCGGAAAAGAGCTTGATTATCCTGCCCACATTTTCCTCGGTCCTGTCTATTACGATCTCTGCACTTCCAGGAGATGTGCTGACGCTCAAAACCCCGGGTATGGACTCCAGGCTGGACAGATCCACTGACCCTTCATAAGCTATGGTCATCCTCTCTCCGAGCTGGAGCTGGTTCTTGAGGTTCTGGGGCGTGTCCAGTGCCACCACCTGGCCGTGGCGCAGGAAGGCGATCCTGTCGCAGAGCATCTCAGCCTCGGGCATGTAATGGGTGGACATGACTATTGAGACCCCCTGCTCATCATGGATCCTCTTGATCAGTGACCTGGTCTTGGTGGCGATCTCAGGGTCCAGGCCGGTTGTCGGCTCGTCCAGGAAGAGCAGCTTTGGGTTGTTGAGCATGGCCTTAGCCAGGGATAGCCTCTGCTTGAGCCCCGTGGATAGATCCTCAAACTGTATGTGCCTGAACTCATCAAGCTCAAAGGCTTCTATTGCATCCTCTACAGACTTCTCAAGCCTTGTCCCGTACATGCCATAGAGCATGCCTGAATACCTGAGGTTCTCCTTGATATTAAGGCTCCATGGAAAGTTGGGCTTGGCTGTGCTTATGTTGATCATATTCCTTATTTCATCCCTGTTCCTGCTGGCGTCCAGGCCCAGGACTTTAAGGTCCCCCTGGTCGGGATAGATCAGGGTGGAGAAGATGGATATGAGCGTGGTCTTTCCAGAGCCGTTTGGTCCTAAAATGCCAAAGATCTCATCGCCATCTACCTCCAGGGAGATGTCCTTTAGCACTGTTGCCTTCTTTCCAAAAAGGCTCTTATATGATTTGAATATGCCACGAGCTTCTATGACTTTTCCAGACATGTCGAGACTCCGTCTACGTCTAGATCTGCCTCGCTTTAAGCCTCCAGGCCGCCAGGATCAGAGCAGATGCAAAGGCAATGCCAAGGATTGGCCATACAGGGATGGAACTCTTCTCAAGCACTACAGGAACCGGCAGGAGCACAGTCCTGTTTCCATCGCCTACCTCGCAGGCAAGGCGATACTCCTGAAGTGTAGCATTGTCATCGACACTGACTTCAAACCCGGCTACAGCCACCTGGCCCTGCCCCAGACTTCCCAGAATTACTGGATAGTCCGAGGTATGAAAAGGTGGCGCTGCAATCAGCCTGGCAGAAAGGCTGGCCTGTTCTCCTGAATTCTTTATCATGGCAAGCACTGTCCCGTTCCTGCCCGGGCTCAGGTCAGACCTGACCCCTACGAGCATTGGGGACCGGTCCTGGCCGCTGACTTCTATGGTCAGGTTGAGGGCCCTGGTCTCTGGAAGGTACAGAGGGAAGATGCCGCCATCGCTCACGGACACATCTGCCTGGCGCTCGTAGCTGATGTTTAAGATGAGGCCGTACCTGCCCTCGGATCTGCCATCAACTTCTATTGTAAAGTTGAGCGGCACCACTGCGCCTGAGGGAAGCTCGGGCACGCGGACCGGTCCTGAGACGACCTTTATGGATTCTGAAGGCTGGAGCAGCTCAAGCCTGGCAGTCAGGTCGAAGGCGTCTGCAATGCCCAGCTCCTCAGACCTCTCTGCAGAGGACGCAGCCTCAGATCCGGGCTGTACATCTGACGGAATCAGCTCGTCAGCGCGCCCGGCGTTGGCTAGGTCGATCTCCAGAACTCCGCTTTTTCCTGGATCAAACGCCGGCGTGGCCGCAGAGGCCATGAGGTCTGGCGATCCCAGTGCCTTGTAGTGGTCGTCTGCGAAGTAAATGATCTCAGATGAGCCGAGTGCTGCAGGCAGGATGGCCAGCAGCAGGATCATGATGGCCCGAACCTTCATAGCACCCTGCCTCTCATATCTATTAAGGTTGGAAATGCTCTCCTTTAAGGCTATCTTGTCAGGGCAGTGGACAGGAAGAATGCCAGGGCTGCAGTCAAGATTATTGTAGCTCCAGAGGGCACGTTCAGCATATAAGATACCACAAGGCCTGCAGTTACAAACACGGCGCCAAGAACTATCGCGGCTATCATTATAGCCCGCAGAGACTTGAAGTGCTGCCTGCTTATGGCACCGGGGATGGTCAGAAGGGCTATGACCATTATTATTCCAACAATTTTTATCAGAACCACAACGCTGAATGCGACCATGCACAGGAGCAGCAGCCGCAGGCTCCTCACTGGAAGACCTATAGCCTCGCCGTACAGGGGGTCGAATGAGAGTATGAGGAACTCCTTATAGAACAGGAGCACCAGGACCACCACTGCCAGGGTGAGTGCCAGTATCAGCCCGACATCGCCCCAGGTAACAGCCAGTATATTTCCAAACAGGTAGCTGAGCAGGTCTTTAGAATAGCCCCTGGACAGGCTCATGAGCATCACTCCAAGGGCCATGCCTGTGGCCAGGAAGACTCCAATTGCCGTATCCTCCGAAACCTTGGACCTGGAGCTCACAGCGCCGATGCCCAAGGCCGTAGCTACCGCCGAGGCTATCCCGAAGCTGAGTGGATCGATCCCAAGGAAGTAGCCGAGGCCGATTCCCCCGAATGCTGCATGGGCTATTCCATCGCTTATGAAGACTATGCGGTTGAGTATGATGTAGATGCCTATGATCCCGCACAGCACCGAGGCTGCGATGCCTGCAGCCAGGGCGCTCCTCATGAAGTCGTAGCTCAGGAGATCCAGGTAGATCAGGTCACTCATGTTCCCTCAAAACCCGGTGGGGCATGCCGTGGGCTATCATATCCACAGGACAGCGGTAGGCGCGCTCTATATCCTCGGCTGTAAGCTCTTTTGTGCCGTGGTAGTAGAGCCTCTGGTTGAGGCAGGCCACCTTGCTCACATACTTGGAGACTGCGCTTAGGTCGTGAGAGACCATTATGATTGTGATCTTCTCATTTAGCTTACGGAGTAAATCATAGAACTCAGCCTGCTGGGCGGCATCAATACCTGTGGTCGGCTCATCCAGCAAAAGCAGCCTTGGCTCGGATACAAGAGACCTGGCAACAAAGACCCTCTGCTGCTCGCCGCCTGAGAGTGACCCGATCTCAGTCTTTTCATGGTCCTGCATGCCCACCGCCTCCAGGGCTTTGAGCGCAGCCTGGCGGTCCTCGGGCCTGTACCTCTTGAGGAGTCCGGCGCTGGTGCACCTTCCCATGAGCACGACCTCCAGGGCAGTGACCGGGAATGCCTTGTCAAAGACGTTCTTCTGGGGCATGTAGCCCACCATCTTTCGAGCCTCCTTTGGAGGCAGTCCAAAGATCTTGATTTCGCCCCTCTCTGGCTTTATCAGTCCAAGGATAATCTTTAGCAAGGTGGACTTGCCACCGCCGTTTGGACCTATCAGCCCAAGGAAATCGCCTTCCATTACTTCCAGGTTTATATCCTCCAGCACCACGTGTCCCTCGCGGAAGAGCCAGAGGTCCTTGATAGAGACTGCGTTCATGTTTTCAGGGTTTGGGCTATTTTCATTCCCATATGCTGCATGTTCTCAAGATAGTTCTCAGCGAGCGGGTCCAGGACCACCACAGTGCCATTGATCTCTCTGGCTATGACCTCTGCTGACTTCGGGTTGTACTCGGGCTCTGCAAACACTGTTGTGATATTATTCTTCCTGGCTGTATCTATCACCTCTGTGATATACCTTGGACCCGGCTCCTTCTCCTCTGCGTTTATGGCGATCTCAGTTAAGCCATAATCTCTGGCGAAGTAGGACCAGTCCGGGTGAAGTACTACGAAATTCTTCCTGACTGTGCCGGCGAAGGTGGAGTTGAGCCCTGCATCTGCGGCCCTCATCTTGGTCAGATAATCATCCCTGTTTTTCAGATAGTAGTCTCTGTTTGAGGGGTCTGCCTGTATTAATCCATCGCAGATGTTCCTGACTATGACCTCTCCATTTCTAAGAGAGACCCAGGTATGAGGATCGACGCCCTGCATCTCCCCAGAGTTCTCCTGGTCGGTCCCTCTTATCAGGTCTATGCCCCTGGATGAGTCAACTACCAGCATGTGCCGGTTTACATTTATCACGCTCTCAAGCCAGGACTCAAGGCCCGCTCCGTTCTCTACGTATATATCTGCATCTGCGATCTGCCTTATCTGTGAGGGGGTAGGCTCAAATGTGTGAGGCTCGGCACCGGGGGGAACCATGACCGAGACTGAAACCCTGTCACCGCCTACAGACTTTATGAGCTCCTCATAAGGCAGGATGGTGGTGACCACCTTCAACTGCTCTGGTCCTGAAGGCTCGTTTTGAGATACGCAGCCGCATATGAGCGGGATTAGAAAGATCAGAAGCAGCAGCTTCTTGTTGATCATCAGGATAACCTCTTGCCTATGTACTTGGACCTGGTTTTGCCGCCCTCTCTCCAGTAGCCGTACCAGTACGGTCCGTGAGGACAGCCCTTACATCCCTTGCCGCATGAGACCCGCTCCAACCTGTAGGTGATAGGTCCAGATCTCTTTACATCCAGGACATCGCCTTTGGCCGGAAGATCCTCCGGGCTTGGGGACTGCTCCTGCTCAGAGATCAGGTGCTCTACCAGATCCTTTATCTCATAGAGGACTGGAAGCTTCTGGCGCATCAGGGCGCTGGATATGGTCTTAGGTATCAATGAAGATTCTTATGTAACGGGATGGTTAAAAACATTGTCCTGGATGTGAAAAGGTTCTAGGGATGGTATCATTGAGCAAATCCCTCTTTTGTGTGTGCCATATGTCCCGATTATAGCTTTTGGCCTTATCCCTAAAGTACATCAGTGGTGATACTCTATCGATATTCAGATTGAGAGCGCTAATCTATGAAGAATAACTGTACTTTTTTGGGTAAGCGCATTATGCCCGGGCGTCTGGAGGCCGTACTCCCTAAAGCGCGTCCGGGGGGCATCACATAGCTAGGCGAGCGCTTGCCAGGATCTGTTTGATGAGGGCACCAATCACACCCATATCAATAAATCTTCCTGCATAAAGATGAGATGGAGCAGATTCTCAGGAAAGAGACGGCTTTAGTCCGTGACATGGGGGGTGGCCAAAGGCTGATACGTGGCATGATGAGTAGCTGGCCCTGATATCCTAAAGCCTATTTGAAGAGACTCGCGAACTTCCAGTAGCTTGGTATTGATATGTTTATTCCAGCACTTATAGGAATGTTCAGATCTCGACGCGCATCCCCATGATTATCGAGTTAGAAAATATGTTAGAAGGACAGCAAGGTCAAAAATAGTGATTTGATCTAAAAGGTGTGCGGGAGATAAGACCCTCGCACGTAGGATGAACTCTTTGATCTTATGAGATCGATCTGCACAGTTTTCACTCTTATACCCAGCTCCCTGGCATTGGCGAAGTCCGATTCTGCTTCGCTATTCTTGCAATAGTCCTCGAGAGCATCCCCCTTATGGGAACTATTTATTTAGTAAAGCCCACAAAAGCGTTCTTAGTATTCTTAGGACTATGAGTTTAATCAATGGAGGGTAGACTAAATGCATAAATGTATAGTGCTAGTGGCAAGTCTTTTTGTGCTATTTGCAGGAGTCCATAGTGCACTCGGTCGTCTTGGGCCAGTGCCGGATGCAAACGAAGAGTACATCTATGGGCAAGATAGTATAGCCAGTGTATACAACAACCCACCGCTCCCAACGGTCTTCACCATTAACGAGCCGCAAACAATTACAAAATTGGGTTCTTACCATTGGAACGATGGAAATGGGCAGATTCCTGGTACTCTGGGATTGCAGGATCAGAATGGCAAAATCTATGGGCCATGGCAGACTTCGGATCCTCAAGGCCAGGGCGGAGCGCCCGCAGTATATTGGTGGTTGACTATACCTAATGGTGGAGTAGATCTGCCTGCTGGTAAATACACGGTTTTAGATTCAGATCCATCAACATGGTCATACAACAGCGAAACTGATAACTGTGGAGCAGTTGCTGTCGTTGGTCTGAAATCTTCTAAAGGAGATGTTCAGCTATCCGGCAATTGGAAGATGGCTGGACACCAGACAGGGTTTAACGATTGGGAAGCCGACCTGACACTCAACACCGATGGCACCTTGAGTTGGATCGAGACAAAAGGGGCTAGTGTTGGAGCCATTAAAACAGGTACTTGGTTGTTCGACGGAACAACCTTCACCATGACCTGGATCTCGCCTACAGGTGGAAATACTCGTTGGATTTCGCTGTCAGTGACTGTGAACTACATGGGGGATGGGACGTACACGGTGGAGGAGGCTCCTGGAGGAACATGGACTGCGACCAGGACTGCGACTGCGGCTAACGCCACACCAATAGCTCCCTGTGCAGGAGAAGGGGCAGTTGACCTTTCCCCAAGAAGCCCGACGGATCTGTACACTTCAGGCCCTGGCCTGGCCCCGGGTTCGTATAACATCTGGTATGGCAAGCGAACCGGAACTAATATTGGCATACCAGATAAGTGGAATACCTGTGGACCTGTTGAGCTTCTCGGCGGTACATTCTATGTCTTCGATGTCACGACTGGAAAACTTAACTCTGTATCAGATCCAAACATGATCAAAGGAGAGTTATCTAAGCCCACGAAAGATGAAGCTGTGGTTTGGTATAAGTGCAGTACCAAGTACGCCTATGTAGTCTGCATTGAGGGGCTGATTGTATCCAACGGCGGTAACGATCCGGGCCAAGGCCAGCTCCATAAAGCGGCTTTGTCTCCTGGGTGGGATATTTTTAGCGAGCCTTTATCCAATGGGGCGGTGCTATGGACTGTTTCTGACAATAGAAATCTGCAAGTAAACTTTGAATTAAATGGTGCATCTCCAAACCACAAATACATCGTGGGTGCGCATTTCTTCGATCCCGGAGGCTCCTCAAATCTCCCCAACGTGTGTCAATTCGGGGGATGGAAAATAGGTTGCGATCGTGGACCTCTAACCCGTGAAGGTAAAACCGCAACTCTGATTGGATGCTGGGACTTTGGATACTTGGAGACGGATGGAACCGGGTATGGCAAAGCCCAATTCAATCTAACACCGCCACCGGGAATTTACTATGTACAATTCACAGTTAGAATTGGCGATAAATGCGATCCTTCTGGAGGTATAACCAGTGGTTGCGGTGCCGTGTATAGAAC
>DATMZB010000037.1:0-2132 GCA_035560655.1 Methanotrichaceae archaeon
CATTCCCATCCATAGGATCCTTTGTGCCCATTCTATTCGTGCTCTTCACAGCCTGGTTTTACAAGAACCCGCTCGACTTTGAAAGGCAGCTGATTCTAGTCTCTGCCGGGTTTCCCAGCCTCTTTGGCTCGTCTAGAGTTGCCATTCAGTTCCTTCTGGACCTGCTGGGGGCCTGCCCGCCGACGCCATCAATCTGTATGTGAGCTCAAACCCGTTTCATATCTACTTCGTAGCTGCTCTTGTCAGCATGTCCGTCTTCTCATTCGCTGTCATTTGTACTTCTCTCCTATCCAAATCCACCAGGATTAGCCCGGCGAGAGCGCTCTTTTCGGCGGTGGTAATCGTAGCAGTTTTCTCTGTATCGATTGTAGGGCTGAACATGGGCTTTTCTAAACTGCTTGCAAATACATACCACGGAGATGAGGTCGTGGGAGGCATGGACCTGCCAATGCAGGAGGATGGCTCGTTCATGAATAAATCGCTGGATGTGAAGGTATACAAGACAACGGCAGAAGTCCCGCAAAGAGTCGCCAAGGAGAATACCACAGAAGGCATCCTTGACAGGATCAAGCACCGGTCCGTCCTCAGAGTGGGCTACAACTCCAACTCCATACCCTTTACTTTCTTCAACAAAAAGGGATCTCTGGTGGGGTACGATGTGGAGATGGCATATGAGCTGGCCCATTTCATAGAGGTCAAGAGGATCGAGTTTATCCCTGTCTCCTACAGTTCTATGGACGAATCACTGAATAGCGGCGCCTGTGACATCATCATGGCTGGGGTGCCTGTGACGCCTGAAAGGCTCGATAAGGTCACGTTCACCACTCCTTATTTAGCCCTCCACCTGGCTGTGGTTGTAAAGGATAACAGAAAAGATGATTTCATGAGGCTTGAGGACATCCAGAAGATGGCTGGGCTGAGGTTGGCTGCGCCTGTGGGATCCGAGTACCTGAATATCTCAACCGAGCTGTTCCCAAACGCCACTATGTTGAAGATCAATAACTCCCGGGAGTTCTTTGTCGGAGATAAGGCTGATGCGCTCCTGACAACTGCTGAGGAGGGATCGGTCATGACCCTGCTCAATCCCTTCTATGATGTGGCCATGTTTGAACCAAGTGATACCTATAAAGTCCTGTGTGCCTACTCGATCGCAAAGAGCAGCGATGAGTCGTTCCAGACGCTCCTGGACTACTGGATCAGGATGGACGAAGAATACGGGACTTTGAAGGAGAGGTATGATTACTGGATGCTGGGCAAGGGCGTGGAGAAGAAACTGCCTCGGTGGTGTGTGGTGAGGGATGTGCTTCATTGGGAAGACTGATAAGTGCAAAAAGTTCTTGAGATTCCTACCATTCAAGAGACCTCCGGCATTGAAGGTGAGACTCTTGGCCAGGGAGCATTTAGAGGGTAGAATACCTCCAGGACCATGATTCCCCGTTTCTATTGGGATAAGCATTCCCTGCAACAAGAAGCTCATAAGCCTGGAGGAGGTCGTGGGATGGGTCGGAAGTTGGCGGAGAATCTAATCTGCCTTAATCCCTTCTTATGATACCTGTTAAACAGCGGGGCCCGGCACTACCTTGGAGCATTCCTGGCCTGCGTATTTCTCCAGGTCATCTCTGGCCCATTTAGTCATCCACTTCATGCTTGAAATATAGCTGGGCATAACAAGGTCATCCACAGTCCCTATCATGGCAGTCCTCAGTTTTCCCCACTCATTACGTGCACTGAAATTCTCTCTTTCCATTGAGGGACCCCTCCTTATTAGGATCACTAACTTTGCTCAGGATCATTATTCTATCCATATATTAAATCTGGCCAATACTCTTACCAAAGTCCTGCCCAGGACGTGTAAATGTTCCCCCGCAGCTCGGGCCAGGGTCGGCCATCCGCAGCCAAGAGCGGCAACCCAGGGCATGTAACTCAAGCCAAAGATAAAGGGACCTTCATGATTGAGGCAGCTTTTTGATGGGTTCTATTGGCGATCGATCAGAGTTCATCAGCTTCAGGGTCAAAGTAGATCCTCTGACTCGGCCAGCTTTAGGGCCAGATCGTACTCATCGGAGAGATCGATGCCCACGTTCCTCCCTGGCATGGACTGCCGCAGGCCGGCATACAGGATGCAGACCAGC
>DATMZB010000038.1:0-2621 GCA_035560655.1 Methanotrichaceae archaeon
GAGACAGCACACATACTGTGTATGTATTATGACATACAAGGTTTGGATCGGAGCAAGCAAGAACGGGCAGCTAGTCATTGGTGCTAAGAATCTGATTGAAGTAGAGGATAGCGAGCAGGTGTACGGCATCCAGTTGCCTCACCGGGTAGTAGCTAAGACTCCGGAGGGCTATAGGCTTATGACCCCGACAGATGCCAGACAGGCCGGATATCAGATTACTGATATGGGGCACGTAAGCCCATTTAACAGAGGTGGACTTTAATGAGCCAAATAAGAATAATATTCTATGATGTAGATGGAGATGTAATCAAGACAATCGACACAGGCGACGAATGTAATGAAGAGGAACTGGAGTCATGGCGCGTGACTCTGAACGATCATCTGGATAGCTGGATAGATGAGCCCAAAGATGAAAATGGGGATAGAGCATGGGATCAATTCGATCTCGTTGAGGTGGCTTGAATGCAAGCACCTCTCCCACTCACCTGCCACCGATGCAATCATCATTGGATCTTCCGAGGAGGATCTGAAAGAGTCAACTGCCCGACGTGTGGGACCTCGGTGCAGCTCAAACCGGATTATCAGACCCTGTTAGAGTGGCATATGCTCAGAGATCATGCGATAGAGACACACGCCAATGGCAGATCGTATGTGGTGGTGCCATACGAAGATGATCTGGGAGGACACTTAGAAACAGTCAAGCATTGCGCCAATGTTTCCGACTGGGGCATCATTGATAAGCCTCTGCAAAAAGTGCTATTGGTGCCAACGTATGCATATGACCGCGTGGTTGTGGCGGGGCTAAGCTGCGGAACTTAAGGCTTGTAGGTTTTCACTTTTTTGATATCACTGGAATGGATACCTTTGAAAGCATCTTTGCTTGAAAAACCGGCACGTCGTATGGATTTTTCAAGCGTTTTGCCGAAGGTTTCAGAGTCGAATCTAACGGTTTTCGCCTCGGAGAGATCTTCGTGTTTGGTCCAGTACCTGTCGGCGTTGGGCAACGTTGCGATGTAGCCACCGTCTACCTTATACGCGCTCATGAGGTATTTTTCGCCTTCTTTATAATTGACCGGCTCCCTCACGCGCTCGCCGTCATCATCAATGACAGTTTGCATTCTAGACTTTCCAGCCGTTCCCTGGACTTCGAGATTATAAGCTTCCTGCACAGGCAGCACGGTGTCATACTTTAGCCCATTGGATATCTGGTACTCTTTGGATTCCCTGTGCAGATTGATTTTATCGCGCTCGGCGACGGCTGTTTTTAAAACGGCCTGTTTACCCCGAACATCCTTGTATTTGGCACTTATCGCGCTTCGTTCTTCTGCAGACAGTTTTTCGTTGCCTTTTCCATATATCTGCTGCTGAAGATCTGTGGCCTGGTCACTCAGTCCCTGTGACAATGTTTTGATGTCGGAATCTGACAGTTTGCCGTTATCGAGATTCTTTGCGATCGTGTAAAGTGACTTGTTTTGTTCGGCGTCAAATGCATTGCTATAGCGTGGAAGTTTATCTACAGGAACCTCGCCGCCCGTGGGCATTCCGCCGATCTTGTGCGCCGGGAAAGTTCCAGCACTCGCATACCCCTCTTTCTTCAAAGGAGTAAATGAACCTCCCGCTCCAGAGCCAGAGCCGCCGCCTTCACAAAATTGCCCGCCCCCGTCACCCGGAGGATTGTGGCAGAAGTTGGAATTGATGATGAAATAAGAACCAGGATCTAGGGGGTTGGTTCTTATTTGCTGTGATGTATATGTCATGAACTACCTCTCAAATGGTTGTAGGAAGTGAATGCAGGAGGGATGCCAAATTCCAGCGTCAACACTTTCATCGTAAGTGGGATACCCTTCGACCAGACCATGCAAGCTGATCACGGTCCCAGCCCATTCCCGGCAGGCTTCGCAGCTATTGGGTCGGACCTCTTCAGAGATTTGGGCCAGATCGCTGCCGTCTTGGGCTTCCAGGATGCTGTTCTCAACGCCTTCATTGTAGCTGTCGCGACTTGCTGTTATCGCAAGCATGGCCGCATAGGGCGCGAGCGTGAGCAGAGCACCAGATATGGATTTGTGGGCTGGAATCCCATCCTTCAGCTCTTCCTCAATATCCCCGTACTCATCACTCAGCCAGTCCTCGCCGTCCAGATCCCCTTTGGCCTCCAGCTTCCTGAGCCTAGCTATAGTAGCATCCGCATACTTAGCAATGGCAGCATCTGCCTCTCGCAGCTTAGCGGTCATCAGGCCCACGGAGGCCGCTATGGCCTTTTGGTGGCCTTTGGCTTTTGGAGGCGCTATCTGAGATGCACCGGCCACATAGAGAGCGGGAAGCTCAGAGCCTGCCCATTCCTTGCCCTGCGCCAGGAGATCGGCCCTTATGGCCTTGATATCCTTCTGGAGATGGGAGAGATCGCCATCACTTATTGCTGCCAGAATGACATCGTGGATCTCATCTTGCCCTGTGACATAGATGGCTGCAAGGGCTTCGGCGGCTTCGGTGATAGCCTCTTTGGGGTTCTTTTTGGCTTTTGTGTTATGGAGAAGCTTATCAGGATACTCTATGATAAGATCCTCTTCATCCCAAACAAAGCGGTTATCGGCCATGTGAAGAACACCAAAAGATATATATGC
>DATMZB010000039.1:0-4449 GCA_035560655.1 Methanotrichaceae archaeon
CATTTACTTAGAGCGATCTTCCTGGGATAAACGAGTACGCGGATAACATAGAAGCAGTTAACTCACATCATATTGTTTCTGCAGGCCCTGACGGATATGACTGCATATTCCTGCGAAGCCCAGATACTTAGGCATAGTTCAAATAAAGAGCCATATATGTATGTGGTCGCAAAAATGAGATTAGCTTTGTGCGGGCAGTAAAGCATATTAATACGCCGCCCACAAGGCAATACCCTTCGAAACCGGTGCGAGGTCCAATCCGATGTCAGGTCATAAGGTTCTAGTGGTTGATTCAGGCGGCAGGGGCAACGCCATAGCCCATGCCTTCGCCAGGAGCGATAAAGTGGACGCAGTCTTTGTAGCTCCAGGCAACGCAGGCAGCACGATGTTGAACAAGTGCAAGCTGGCCAGCGCAAAGTCGATACCCGAGCTGCTGAAGTTTGCAGAGAAAAGCGGCATAGACCTGACCTTCGTGGGCCCCGAGGGCTACCTCTCAGACGGCATTGTGAACATCTTCGAGGAGGCGGGCCAGAGGATTCTGGGTCCAAGAAAGGAGGCGGCCATACTTGAGGGGTCCAAGTGCTTCACCAAGGACCTTTTAAAGGACCTGGGCGTGCCGGTGCCGGACCACAGAAACTTCTCAGAGCCCGGGGCTGCCCGTGATTATGCATGTGAATTCTACTCCCAGAACCCCGGAGAGAACCTGGTGGTCAAGGCCGACGGCCTGGCCGCAGGCAAGGGCTCAGTAGTCTGCAGCTCCCTTGAGGAGACTCTCTCCACAATCGACCGCATCATGGTCAGCCCAAGGCTCTTTGGGGACGCGGGAAACAGGGTAGACATAGAGCAGAGGCTTTCAGGGCGGGAGCTGATGTTCTTTGCCATGAGCGATGGACGAAACGTCCTGCCCCTTGAATCTGCCTTAGACTATAAGCAGGCCTATGGACCTGATGAGGGCGTGGCAGTCAGGCTCTTCAACAAGCTCTCTGGCAACCCCAACCTGGACAACAACCCAAACACTGGCGGCATGGGCGGGTTCTCACCTCACCCCTGGCTGGACTCAGAGCTCACAGAGAAGATTATGAGAACTATAGCCATCCCAACTGTGAATGGCTTCAAAGATAGAACGGGCACGGATTATGTGGGCATAATCTACTTCGGGCTGATGATCTCTGATGATAAGGAGCCTTCAGTCCTTGAGATCAATGTGCGCCTGGGCGATCCCGAGGCCGAGGTGATACTGCCGAGGCTTGAGACCGACATGTACCAGCTCTCAGAAGCAGCCCTTGACGGTACGCTTGACTCAGTTGAGATGAGGTGGTCCAGCGACCACTGCCTGGGCGTATGTGCCATAAGCGGCAGGACGATCAAGCCTCTCACAAGCGGGACCGCTGAGGAGCGGCCGGGCTATCCCGGGCCCCACTACACCAACATGCCCATATCTGGCCTGGATAAGGTGGATACGGATGTATTGGTATACCACAACGGCACTGCATTTGGCCAGGACGCCGGGTCCGAGAAGCTGTTCACAACAGGCGGCAGGGTTCTGACACTGGTTGGAAGGGGAATCACCCTTGCTGCAGCCAGGACCAGGGCCTATGACAACATCAAGAGGATAAGGTTCAATGGAATGCGGTACAGGCGGGACATCGGGCTTGGCTACATTTAAATGAGGTCTGAACAGATGATAGTATTCGGTCTGGAAGGAACTGCCTGGAACCTGAGCGCTGCGCTGGTGGATGAGGAGCACATCATTGCAGAGAAGAGCGCCACCTACGTGCCGGCCAAGGGCGGGATACATCCAAGAGAGGCGTCCCAGCACCATGCAGAGCACGTGGCTGAGGTTGTCGGATCTGTGCTCTCCAGGGCCAGGGAGATGGACATTAAGATAGACGGCATAGCCTTCTCACAGGGTCCGGGCCTGGGGCCGTGTCTGAGGACCGTGGCCACTGCTGCAAGGGTGCTCTCCCAGAGGTTTGAGGTGCCCCTGCTTGGAGTGAACCACTGTGTGGCCCACATTGAGATTGGAAAGTGGCAGTCGGGCGCAAAAGACCCGGCCATAATCTATGTCAGCGGCGCAAACTCACAGGTCCTGGCACTGCGCAGGTCCAGGTACAGGATCTTTGGCGAGACCCTGGACATAAGCATTGGCAACTGCATAGACAAGTTCGCAAGGAGCGTTGGGCTGCCTCATCCCGGCGGCCCCAAGGTCGAGGCCCTGGCCAAGTCAGCCTCAAACTACATACCCCTGCCGTACACCGTCAAGGGCATGGACCTATCATTCTCGGGCATGTCCACGGCCGCAACCGAGGCTGCAAAGAAGCACGACCTGGAGGACGTGTGCTACAGCCTCCAGGAGACTGCGTTTGCAATGCTTGTGGAGGTCACTGAGAGGGCCATGGCACATGCCGAGAAGCAGGAGGCACTGCTTGTGGGAGGCGTTGGAGCCAACAAGAGGCTTGGAGAGATGCTGAACACCATGTGCGAGGAGAGGGGTGCCAGGTTCTTTTTGCCTGAAAGGAAGTACATGGGAGACAACGGGTCAATGATCGCATACAATGGACTGCTCATGCTCAAGAACGATGACATCACTCCCCTGGATAAGTCGAGCGTGGACCCGGGGTACAGGCCCGATCAGGTGGATATCACCTGGGCAAAAGAGGCCTGTCAAAGCCGGATCTAGGCCAGCCAGCTCTAAGAGCATTGAAGTGCGGCCTATGTGCAGGGAAGAGCGATATAAAATGTGCTCCCCTTGCCGACCTTGCTCTCTATCCAGATCCTGCCGCGGTGAGCCTCTATTATGCGCTTGACCAGGGCCAGGCCCAGGCCCATCCGCCTGTCCTCTCTGGCCAGAGACCCATCCTCGCCTATGAAGAAGGGCTTGAATATCCTCTCCTGGTTCTTCTCGGGTATGCCCTTTCCATTATCGATTATGGCTGTGAGCACGCTGCTGCCCTCCCTCCATATGCGGATCTCTATCATCCCGTTATCTGGAGTGTACTTGACTGCATTGGTCAGGATGTTGTAAAAGGCCTGATACAGCCTCCTTTCGTCGCCTGCTACGGATGGGAGGCCGGACTCTGCAGTCAGGTTTAGTCTGTGCTCCTTGAAGCCGGCAAGCCTTGATACTCCGTCCAGGGCGGATCTGGCAACCATGGCCAGGTCCACAGGCTCAGTCTGCATCAGCAGGTTCTTGACATCTACATCGTAGACATCGAGCAGAGTATCCACAATGCTTATCAGCCGGTCGTTCTGGGCCTGGATGATCTGGAGCTTCCTATTCTGAGACTCGGTAAGCACGCCAAGAGCACCGTCTGCAAAGAGCTCCAGGTAGCTGTTGATGACAGATAGAGGTGTCCTCATCTCATGAGAGGCTAAAGAGATGAACTCTGCCTTCTGGTCGTCAAACTCTTTCTGTGCTCTGTTTCCTTCAGCGGTATCGATATTTAAGTTATTCAGCGCCTGCTCGGCATTCTTTCTTCTGGCGATCTCTGACTTCAGATCCGCTTTGGCGCAGGAGAGCTCTGTTTTCAATTCCTCAACAGTCTCTTCAAGCAGGGTCTCAGCCTTCTTGCGGTCTGTGATCTCCTGCACCTGGACCACATAGCCATTAAACGACTCTGCAGTCCTTAATGGGGTAATTATTAAGCACACATGCCTAATACTGGTTTTACCGGCCTCGCACAGAGTTATGGCCTTCTCGTACCGGACCGCCTCGCCATTCCTGAGCCTGTCTGCGAGATCGCTTCCAAGGCTTGAATCCTCAAAGATGTTTAGGCCCGTGACCTCTTCAGGGCTCACCCCGAGCATATCCATGGAGGCCTGGTTTGCCTTCACCAGCCTGCCATGGGAATCACAGATCTGGATGCCTGCTGGCGATTCTTCAAAGACGCTCCTGAACATCTCCTCGCTTGCTCTCAGGGCATTCTCAGCCAGTCTCCTCTCTGTGATATCCTCGAAGATATTGAGCCGCCCAAGGCAGCAGCCATAATCATCCCTGATATTGGCTGAGAACCAGTGGACTACGCGGCCGTCTAAAAGGGGCATCTCGCCAGATGAGGGCTTAAATTCATCAGGATGAGGATAGTGCGACTCAGAGAATGCGCTGACATCTTTAAGCAGAGGATATATATGCGATAGTATATCGCTCTCCTTGATTTCGCCGCGCTCCATCTTATCTTCCAGGGCCTGAATGGACCAGAACTGAGAGAAGCTGTGGTTGAAGTACAGAACAGACCCTGTCGGGCCATCAACCAGATACAGGGCATGGGGTGAGTTATCAATCATGAGCTTGAACAGCCCATCGCCCAGCTTCAGCCTCGTCTCTGCAGGCGGGGAGAGCTTTTGAGTGCAGCAGGTTTCCTGGGCATCCTTGGGGAAGATAGATTCGATATCCAGTGGTCATACCCCCGTATTCAGGCATCATCGCCCGAAAGAGCCAGAGATGAAGCC
>DATMZB010000040.1:0-3223 GCA_035560655.1 Methanotrichaceae archaeon
GTTCTTATCGAAGACGAGAACTTCGGCTGCAACAGGAGGCATGCCGACAAGGTCGTTGACCTCCTTGAAGAGTACGATATGGTTTGGGGATGCATGGCCCGGGCCGACTACCTGCGTGGAAAGATAGACGATTGGGCAGAAAGGAGGGTTAAGCAGGGCCGAGGCAAGATAGCAGGATTTGGCGGCGCAGCCATTGGCATTGAGAACCTCCACCAGGAGCGTCTGGATGACATAAAGAAGAAGGAAGACACTGATGATATAATAGACACCATAAAAAAGCTCCAGAAATATGGCCTTGGAACAGTAGGCTACTACATGATAGGGTTTGAGGAGGATACCAAGGAGTCCATACCCGAGGACATGAAGACGCTGGCTGCCCTCAAGCTGGACATCACCCAGATCTGCGTGATTACGCCCCTGCCGCAAACTCCCTTATACCAGGAGATTATGAACAAGTTTGGGATCTTCGACCACGATTACCACCACTATGATGGCAAGCACCTGGTCTGGAACCATCCTCACATCAAGCCTGATGAGATGGAGCGCCTGCTTGACCAGTCTTTAAGGCAGGTCTACCCCTGGACGGCTCCCATCAGGTCCTCGGCCAGGATATGGGCCAATGCCTACAGGTATGGAGGCCTCGGCGGACTTAAGGAGGTTGCCGCATACATCTCCCGTGCCAATGGTTTCGACTACAGCCAGAAGCTGAGGCTGCTAGAGCTGCCAAAATCTTCCCAGAGTGAGCTTAAAAATGAAGGTACTTCTACTATCGTCGCCCGTCGTCCAGCCTGACTTCGACAGGATCGTCAGGCTCCCCAATCTGGGCCTTGCATCGATTGCAGGCAATGTGGATGATCTGTGTACAGTTCACGTTGCAGACCTGCACGCCCTGAAGAACCACAGGGATTATGTCAGGAAGATCGTGAAAAACGGCTATGACCTGGTGGGGCTGACCGCCATGAGCTTCCAGTATCAGGAGGCTCTGGTTCTTGCAGCCATAGCCAAAGAAGCTGGCGCAAAGACCGTCTTTGGGGGATACCACCCGACGCTGGGCTTCAAGGAGATTGGGGCAAGTGCTGATGCCCAGCTCATAGATTACATAGTTCGGGGCGAGGGCGAGGCCACATTCAGAGAGCTGATCACTGCCCTGATGGATGGCCGGTCTAAGGAGGGAATACTGGGCCTCTCTTACCATCGGGGTGACAAAATGGTGCACAACCCGGCGAGGCCGCTTCTGGATGTGTCCCAGATAGAGATGCCAAACAGGGACGTGCGCCTGATAACCAAGAGGTTTGAAGGGATGGGCGTGCCCATAGATTCAGTGGAAACAAGCAGGGGCTGCACCCAGGGCTGCAAGTTCTGCAGCATAAACCTGATGTACGGCAAAACCTTCAGGAAGTTCTCATTCGAGCGCATAATTGAGGACATAAGGGATGCCGAGGCACATGGCGCCAGGTCCATATTCTTCCCGGACGATAATATAACTCTGGATGTGAAGAGGCTAGAGAAGCTCTGTCAGGCCATAATAGATGCGGGCCTGACTCACATGAGGTACAAGACCCAGGCATCTGCAAGGGGTATCGCCTCAAGCGCAAGGCTTGTCCAGAAGATGGGTGAGGCAGGCTTTGATGGCGTCTTCCTGGGCGTTGAGAGCGTGAACAAGAAGAACCTGGAGTTCCTGGGCAAGGGCAGGATGTCAGACGATGCCGACAGGGCAGTTCAGTACCTGCATGATAACAACATCATAGTCTCAACGGGGCTAATAGGCGGGAACCCCGATGATGATGCCGATGATATCTGGGAGAATTTCAGGCTTGCGAAGCGTCTGAAGGTGGATATGCCCATATTTTACATTAGCACTCCCTACCCGGAGACCCAGATGAGGTCCGAGCTCCAGGAGATGGGCCTGGTGACCAGGAACGATTTCTCGAAGTACGACGGGCTTCATGCCAATTTAAGGACAAAACACCTGAGCGATGATGAGGTCCAGTACATAACCTGGGAGATGAACGCCAGGTACTTCGATCTGGACTGGCTCAGGTTCAACAAGGTAAAGCGTCTCTATCCCAAGTGGTTCATAAGCGAGGCCATGCGGCTGGCGCCTTTCTATGCCAAGAGGAAGATCGGTCTCCTCCTGGGCCTCAAGACACAAAAAGACTATTTCAAAGAGGACCTGGAGCAAGGGGAGCTCTGCAAGGGGGTAATTTAGGCTCAATTCGACGGCCAGGATCAGGCCAATCTGCATAAAGGGTTCCACTGTGTATCCTCATCATCGGTTCGCAGGTGGTAAGAGATGGTTCTGGTAAGAGAAGAGACCCCAAATGATATTTTGGCGATAAGAAATATCAATGAGCGAGCATTTGGCCAGCCTGCTGAGGCACAAATCGTAGACAATCTCAGGGCGAACTGTGCTGGTATCCTTTCCCTTGTAGCAGTTGATGGTGATCAGGTGGTGGGTCACATCCTCTTCAGCCCTGCCAGGATTGAACTCGGGGAAAAGCAAGTTGAAGGAATGGGACTTGCGCCTCTTGCGGCCTTGCCTGAGCGCCAGAGAGTGGGCATAGGATCGGCCCTGGTCCAAGCCGGCATAAGCATGCTAAAGGATCGTGGATGTCCCTTCATAATAGTCCTTGGATATCCTGGGTACTATCCGCGCTTTGGATTCGAGCGGGCTTCCCTGCACGGCATCAGGTGTCAGTGGGAGGTTCCTGACGAGGTGTTCATGATCCTGATTCTGGATAAATCGGCCATGTCTGAAGCGCGCGGCATTGCCAGGTATAGAAGCGAGTTCGATGATGCCGTGTGAACTCGGATTTAGCTTTTCCAATTATGCTTCCAATAGCAGGAAGACCTCTCTGGCAGGGTCATGGCAGGGCCGTGGTGCAGGCTTTTGATGGTTATAATTATCATAGATCGGGGGGAATGCCATCTCGACGGGTTTTGCCTCTCAACAGTGCCCTTGCTCAGTCCCCTGCCATGTTCTGGGCCGAATGGACATGATCAAAATGGAAAACGATTCTGGATGCAATAGGAAACAAAAGGCTGTGCACGCATCTGTTGAGCAAAACCCTTATCTGGCTGGCTCGCCCCCCTGAAGCGTCTCGGAGGGCAGATGAACCAATGTAAGTGACTCTGGCATCTCTCAGGGATGCTCCATCAAAGCTGAAGTCTGCACTTCAGATCCGGCTGGCCCTCTCTCTTGTATGGGAGAGCGCTTCAGGCT
>DATMZB010000041.1:0-13558 GCA_035560655.1 Methanotrichaceae archaeon
TCTTACGCCAATTTCTTTGTCCTGAGTCAGCCTGATCAGATCTTGCCAAGCTTGAGTTTTATCAGGCGCCTGCGAAAATGCATCGCCGAGAACTTTTTCTGCTTTCCATCTTACATCACTATCTTTGTCCTGAGTCAACTTGTGTAGGTCCTGCCAAGCTTGAGTTTTATCTGGCGCCTGTGAGAAAGCATTGCCAAGAGCATCTGCTGCTCCACGTCTTACATCACTATCTTTGTCCTGAGTCAACCTATGTAGGTCCTGCCAAGCTTGAGTTTTATCAGGCACGTGTGAGAAAGCATTGCCAAGAGCATCTGCTGCTCTGCGTTTTATGCCACTATCCCAGTCCTGGGTTAGCCTGTGTAGATCCTGCCAGGCTTGAATTTTATCAGGTACCTGCGAGAATGCATTGCTGAGAGCATCTGCTGCTCTACGTCTTACATCCCAATCTTTGTCCTGAGTCAACCTGTGTAGGTCCTGCCAAGCTTGAGTTTTATCAGGCACCTGTGAGAAAGCATTGCCAAGAGCATCTGCTGCTTTGCGTCTTACACCAATTTCTTTGTCCTGGGTTAGCCTGTGTAGATCCTCCCATGCTTGAATTTTATTGGGCACCTGTAAGAAAGCATTGCCTAGAGCACCTACTGCTCCCACCCTTACACCAATTTCTTTGTCCTGGGTTAGTCTGACTAGGTCCTGCCAAGCTTGAGTTTTATCAGGCACGTGTGAGAAAGCATTGCCAAGAACATCTACTGCTCCCCATCTTACGCCAATTTCTTTGTCCTGAGTCAGCCTGATCAGATCTTGCCAAGCTTGAGTTTTATCAGGCATCTTTGAGAAAGCATTGCCAAGTGCCTCTACTGCTCTCCATCTTACATCACAATCTTTGTCCTGTGTCAGCCTGATCAGGTCTTGCCACTCTGACAATGACTTTCACCAAACAATGATTGCTAATTTATGATAAAAGGTTATTCTAGAGATTGGTTCCATCTTGCCGATCTCCTCCAAGACGCACTTAGGGCATCACGACCACAGCCTTACATGCCGTCCCAGGCCTGGGAGAATATCAAAGCTCTTTAGCATGCATTTGGCGTGAATATAGCACCGGCAGAGTTTGCCAGGGCTGCAGATCTGAAAGAAGACGTAGCCTCCCTTGTGGCTTTGGCTAAGAAGACCCTAAGATGAAAATGGCTGTATAATGCCCCATAAGGCCGGATCTATGCCGAGGATCTGGAATAATACGGCTTGAGATGAGATCTCACAGCTTGCCATGAAGCCTTAGGCCATGGCGCACATTCTCGCTTTATGGATTGAAGAGAGGAGTAGGTTTAGTAGTACCACATTCTATGCAAATATGCAAGAGTATGTGGTATTACTGAGCAGGCGGATAAGGCGAGCTCATGTATTTTTATTCAAGAACCCCTTAACATCGCTAAAAGGGTGATCTCTGTCAGGGCGGGTTAGGCAGGTAATTAGAGAGCGATCCTATGGATTGCCGTTGACCTATAATCGCAAGCGGCGTTTGCATGTATTGAAATAGTTAAGCCAGTATATTTAGAGGCTGCATAGGAATAGCAAGTATAAGGCTATCCCGGTAATTTTTATCTAACCTGGAGAAGTTCAAGGCGTATGATGATATCCGGGATATAATCTCTGAGCTCTCAGAGATCAGAGGCATTGGCGTCTGGACTGCTGAGCTTGCCATGCTCAGGTCCATGCACAGGTTGGATGCCATGCCTGCAGATGATCTCGGCCTCAGGAGATGCATAGCACGCTACTATTGCGGGTGCCGGATGGTCACCGGCCAGGAGGCCAGGAGGATTGCCCGGGCCTGGGGCGGGTGGAAGGGCCTGGCCGGCTTCTACCTCCTGACTGCAGAGAGGATGGACCTGGTGATCTGATACTGAGCCATCACTTTACTCTGCCGACGCCCACTCTGAGCGATCCGTCTCCAAGAGGTCCGCCGAACCGATCATCGCCTTTGCCGTCGCTCTTTCTGTCCCCATTTCCTCCACCGGAGCCGCCTCCTCCACGGCCTTTGCCGTCTCCTGAGCCCTCTTTTGAGCTCTTTCTGACAGACATCTTCTTCATGGATTTCTTGAGCTGAACCTCAAGGGCCATCTTCTTGTTGTACCATGACTTTGGAAAGAGCGGTGAGATCTCAATGGCCCGGTTGTAGCACTCTATGGCCTGGTCGTACCTATCAAGCCTGTAGAGCACATTGCCTTTTGTGTTCCAGCCCAGGGCATTCTCTGTACTGTTCAGCTCCAGGGCCTTGTTGCAGGCATTGAGGGACTCAAAGTATTTCTCCTGGAGGTAGAGGATATCCGCTTTGGCGCTCCAGGCCTCCCAGTTGCCCAGGTCCTTTGCCAGCTCCATCTCCACCATCATCATGGCCCCGTCCAGGCCCTCTTTGGAGAGCAGGTCCAGGCTCGCTGTCGAGTGGGAGCTTCCTCCTGCCTCATGCCCCTGGTGGAGCACCTTGTTTCTGAACTTCTTTATGAACTGTTCATTTGACTCATGATCATATGTAAGCGACCGCTCCAGATATTGAGCCATCTTATCCATGAACTCTTCAGGATTGGCGCTTGACTCCTCTATGCCGTTGATGTACTCTACCAGATCCCTCTCAGCCTGCCTGCGCTCTATGATCTTTCTCCAGTCCTGCCTGATCTTCCTGGCCATCTCCGGGAGCTGGTGGAGGTCGTCTCCCTTCACAACATAGTCCATGGCCCCTGATTTCATGGACTTGACCGCCAGCTTCTCAGATCCAACCCCGGTTACAAGTATGAATGGGAACTTCATCTCTTCCGGGCGCTGTGCTCCCTCTGTCAGATCAAGCCCGGTCCCATCGGGGAGGCGGTAATCAGAGACCACTAAAAAATCCTGGCCGCTGTGATCCTTTATCCATGTCCTGGCCTTTTCAATGGAGTCTACATGATCGACCTTCCAGCCCTCAGCATCCTCCTCAAATATCAGTTTGATCAGCAGTGCATGGGCCTCTTCGTCCTCTACCAGGAGAATTGAGGTCCTCTCTTCCTGGCCTTTAGATGATTCCATGGTCATTTATCTCCTATTTAATATTGAAGCATGCCTCTAGATGGCACATACTGCTTCTCTGTATGGTCTTGCATTCGTGCAGTCCCTCGTTATCAGTGGCAGCGCCAGGCTCTCAAGGCGTTTAGCAGTCTCCATTGACATTCTCCCTCCTGATGGTCCTGCACATTCATTATAATATAACTGGATACGACTCCGCTGGCATAATCTGGGTCCACCGACCTTCTCTCTGAAAGCAGTATCTCTGCAGATCTGTCAGCCATCGAACCACCTCATGCGGCCTCGGGCAGAGTGAAGCAGACCGCACAGCCAAGCCCTGAGCCTGACTCGACCCATATGCGGCCGCCGTGAACCTCGATGATCCTCTTGACTATTGCCAGACCCGCGCCTGAGCCTTCGCTCTTTTTATTTACCTTGTAGAAGAGCCCGAAGACCTTATCATGCTGGCTTTTGTCGATGCCCATTCCATTATCTTTTACGAAGAATACATTCTCTCCGCCATCAAACCGGCATCCAATCCATATCTCTGGATCCGGCTGGTCGCCCATGTATTTTACACTGTTCTCTATGAGGTTGGTCAGCACCTCTACGATCCTCATGCGGTCCACATTGACCGATGGCAGGTCAGGCTCGATCTCCAAACGGATACCTCTGGCCCGTATCTTCTCGCGGATCTGATCCGCCGCTTCCCGGGCGATCTCTGAGAAGGGCACAGCCTCAGGAGGATTGGCTACTCTGCCTATGCGGGAGAGCTCCAGTGTGTCATTGAGGAGGCTCTCCATCTTGATGATGGCCATGCCGATCATCCTTATATCGATATCAACGCGCTCTGAGCTGCCCTTGGACAGGTCAGACTTGAGGAAGCCCACGAAGCCGTTGATGGTGACCAGAGGAGAGCGCAGGTCATGAGAGACCGTGTATATGAACCGCTCCATCTCGCTGTTCTTGGACTCAAGCTCTTTTACTAGCCTCTCCCTGATCTCCTCGGCCTGCTTGCGCTCTGTTATGTCCAGGATGACTCCTACGAGCCCCGCTACGGCACCATCTACATCGGTATAGGTGGCTTTGTTGAAGATGACATCGTGAATGGTACCATCGGCATCCTGAACCTCTGTCTCGTAAACCTGCACTCCCGGGCTGTGAAAAAGTGCTTCGTCCATCTCATAATATTTATCGGCCAGATCCTTTGGGCTCAGCTCATAGACCGATCTTCCTGCGATCTCATCTTTTTTCAGGCCCAAAAAATCCTCGAACGCCCTGTTGCAGCCCAGGTACAGGCCGCTGCGTCCTTTGTAGAATATGGGATTGGGGATGGTGTCCATTAGCCTCTGGAGAAAGCAGAGGTTCTCATGGAGAGCGCTCTCGGCTCTCTTGATTTCGGTTATATCTGCTAATATCCCGCTAATGCCAACCGCCCGGCTGTCTTTCAGTGCCGGTCTGCTTGAGCTTCTCAGCCACCTGGCGTCTCCAAAGGCAGTCACAACTCTGAGATCATATGAGACGATCTCTCCAAAGAGCACCCTTTTGAAGGCGCTCCTCTGGACGGCTCTGTCTTCCTCTGGAAGGAACTCTTCGAAGTTCCGGCCCATTACCTCAGCAGGCCGGTATCCCGTCAGGCGCTCTATAGCCGGGCTGATGTATTTGATGACTCCCTGGTCATCCAGATAATATATCACCTCGTTGATGCTCTCAACCAGCCGCCTGTACTTCTCCTCCGACTCTGCGAGCCTCTCTTCGGCCTTCTTGCGCTTTGTTATATTGTGGACCTGCCAGAGCAGGCCGCATGGATCTCCCCTGGCATCGCTCGTAGTGCTTGCAGATATCACGACTGGGAGCTTCGTCCCGTCAGGCTTCCTGATGCTGACCTCCAAATCGCGAACCAGGCCATCTCTCTTCAAACGGTCCAGCCAGCCATCGATGTTTTCCTCGTCAAAGAATGCTGATATTGGCATGCCGATGAGGCCGGATCTCAGGAGGTCTGAGGCGGCCAGGTTGGCCTCTCTGATGACTCCCGTAAGGTCAGTCACGAGATAGCCGTCGGGTGCAGAGTTAAACAGCTCCAGGTAACGCTGGCGCTCGGACTCTATTGTCAGGTAGGCGGATTGCAGGCTCTCGTCCTGCTGGCAGAGCTCCTCATGAGCCACATCCAGATCTTCCAGGGCTGCGTGGAGCTCTTTTAGGGCTTCCATCAGGGCGTCTTTGGGATCCAGGCTGCTCTTTCTGAGATCATCTATCTTGAGCTGCAGATCCGTAATCCTGGCATGAAGCTGGCTTAAGCCTGTAGTCATCCTCGAACTCCTGCGCTACAACAGAGACTTCTGCAATTAGCCATCCTTTGAGGCTGTCTGAAGAGAATTTTATACAAAATCTCTGCGTCTCTATTTAAGTCCTGGCAAGTTTCGGAGTTCGAAAGATTAGCTGAGGCAGTATTTGTGGAGATGGCAGAAATTTCGCGGCGCGATAGGCTCATGTTCATGAGCAGCAAGGCAGTTGAGCAAAGATAAAGGGCAAATTAAAAATCTATTTTGTCAATTGTTGATGGTATCAGACTTAATTGGCGCTATTACTGTCTGGGTCAATCCTGCCCTGCATCTCACCATCTTCTGAGCCACCCTCATCTTCTGCTGGCTTTGTTCCCTCAATCTTTGCAGAATAGACCTCTACCAGGGAGCTGTAGAATGATATCTGGACTAAGTACTTGAAGAACCCATCCATCATGGTCCTGGCTCTCTCTGCATAGTTATCAGACTTATACAGGCATCCAATAGTTGCATCATCGAGCACCTTGGAGTACCTGGACATCAGAAGCTCATTGAACTCATGGATGTAGGATAGAGATTTTTCCATGTCATGAGATATCTTATCTATGAGCTCATCCAGGTCGCAGCTTGCCTGCTCCAGGTCGTTTAGGTAGCTCCTCAGATCCCTCTCTGCGCGCTTCCTCTCTGCGATCCTGTCCCACTCGTACATAACCCGCCTGGCTGTCTGGGGAAGGTTCCTGAGATCCCTGCCCTTGGTCACATAATCCATGGCTCCGGACTTGAGGGACTGCACAGCCAGCTTCTCAGACCCAACACCTGTGATGATTATGAGCGGGAACTCCATGCCCAAAGGATTCTCAGCGCCTTTGGTCAGGTCAAGGCCGGTGCCGTCTGGCAGGCGGTAATCTGAGATGACCAGGAAGTCCTGGCCTTTGTGTTCATCTATCCAGATTCTGGCATCATTTATGGAGCAGACGTGATGAATCTTCCAGCCTCTATTCTCGTCTTCAAAGACCCTTTGGATCAACGACGCATGGGCCTCTTCATCCTCAACCAGCAGAACCAAAGCCACTCGGTTCTGGCTTAAATATGTCTCCACGATAAGCTTTCTCCTCAGGACTAGGCATTAAGCTAATCATATCAGACTTATAGGTTGCCCTCTTTATCCCATTCTCTGGTTCCACTTCAGCCAGTAAGTCCCCAGGGCATCTATCATCTCTCTGAACTTATCAGAGCCCATGGGCTTTACAAGATAGCTGTTGGCATGGTTGGAATAGGCCCTGTCCATGTCGGCCCTGTTCTGGGATGTGGTCAGTATTACTACCGGGAGGGGCTTGAGATCATCAGATTCCTTTACGGCCTTCAAAATTTCGTGCCCGTCTACCACTGGAATCCTGAGGTCCAGCAGTATCAGATCTGGCCTGGGGCTGTCTTTAGGGTCTGTGAACTTGCCCCTGCGGAAGAGGTAGTCCATGGCCTCATCTCCGCTGCAAACCCAGCGGATCTCATGTTTTATCTCCACGTCCTCAAATGCTCTGGAAGTCAGCATAGCATGGGTCTCATCATCTTCGATGAGGAGTATCAATGCAGGCCTGTTCTCCATATTCAAATCATCTCTCTGCTGGCTGGGTGAAGATACCCTACAGCCCGGCGCCCTGCTTAGGTGCAAGTGCTCCAAACAGCCCCTGCAATACCAGAGGTATATGAGCCTGTCTGAAAGTTCACGACCCTGCTATTTAACTTATTGGAAGCATCTATTCGAGATGGACAATGATGAAGCCAGTTTTAATGTTCCCTCATCATCACTCCATATCAGGCAGCTCATCCCTCAGGCCCTTGATAAAGTGCCCGGTGGTTATCCCTCCAAGCGATATTGCCCTGGCGTCCTCCTTTAGCTTCACCAGGTCGTCTTCGCTGCACCCGGCCCTCGCCATATCTATGGATCTTCTGTATATCTGGACCATATCTCTGGCATACAACTCTGTTCTGCCGCGTGCGTCTATTGAGATGCTGTCCAAGCCTGTGCCAAGCAGCCTTTTCATGTGGTCTACCAGGCAGGTCTCTGCGGCATTGAGTATATGGGTCCGGCCGTCGTCATCCAGGCGCAGAGGGAACAGCCTCTTAAAGTCCTGCAGTCCGAAGAACGTCTCGGGCTTGAATACATCCTTGAAGGCAGCACAGGGCAGGCAATCCTCGGCCACTGCCACCTCCAGGTTTCCCTGCACCAGAAGCTCCATACTTGGGATGACCCCCTCCCTGGCCCTGGTGATCAGGGCTGAGATCTGGTCCGCAGACAGCTCTGGTGATACGGTCAGTACCTGGAACCGGTCCAGCTTCCATACTGCCAGGTGGTTCCAGATGTTGAGCCCCACAGACCCGTAGAGCTTGAGGCCTGATTTGGCCGCGGCCTCTGCGGCGCCCGGGCTCTCGACCATGACTCCGTCCACCGCGGCTCTGGATAGGAGGGGGACTGCGAAATTCAGGAAATCGTTCCTTGTGATCTTTGGCCACTTCCACACCAGGACAGAGTCGCTGCACATGGCCCTGGCCTGATCCAGGACGGATACCAGCAGTTCGGCATAATCCCTTCCAAGAGCGCCTTTGCTCTCCCTTCTCAGCCGGGGCTCGAAGTAGATGCGCCTGCACCCGCCCTGAACGGCTCCTTTTACGACCTCAAGGCTGTCTGCATATACTGCCAGGTCTGGACTGCCGTGGCCGTCCGGGACGGCTGCGCGGGCCGGGACTGCCAGGTCCATCTCCTCAGCCCGGGCCGTTGCCTTCTCGGCCCGTCCGGGGTCAGGACGGTAGGCCTGGATCAGTGCAGACTCGACCTGGGACAGTAAATCCCGCCTGAGCTGGTTTAAGGCACCAACTGGAGCGAAGAGGTCGCCCGGGTAGTGAATCTCCATCCTGCCTATTGTGAACGGCGTCCCGCCTGTCTTCCTGATCTGTGCCTCGATCTGCTCAGAGGTCAGGGGCCTGCTCAGGGCATTCTCCATGCGGAAGGCTGCCCTCATATCCAGGCTTATGGGACCCCTTGGGCCTGAAAGCCTGGCGTGGACTAGGGGAGTCCCCCCGTCCCAGGTCATGACCAGGTCTACCGGCACATGGGCCTTCGTCCTGGCTATGATCCCTTCAGCCTTCCTGGTCAGGGCTGTGCTTGATGTGATCCTGACCTGGGTTCCCGGCCTGACCCTCTGGGGGACCTTGAGCCTCAGAAGCCCGTCTCTGATCACCGGAGTGCGGTGCACAACCATCCCCACCTCCTCGCCCGGAGAGATGAAGACCAGTCCATCGCCCTGGTCGGGCCCGGAGCACCCGGCCAGGCGGATGGCCGCCTCCTCGTGCCTGGCATCGTAGGCGGACACAGTGCCTATGGCAATTCCCCTCTTGTCAGACATCTCCCTGCCCATCACCTTCTTTGATTCCAGCAGGTACCCTTCAGTGAAGTCCCGGTTGAATGCAAGTGCCAGGTCCCTGATCTCCTCCGGGGAGGGCGACCATTTGCCGCCCGCTATTGCATCAAGGGCACGGCGGTAGACGTCCACAACTATCGCCACATACTCTGCAGACTTCATTCGGCCCTCGATCTTCAGAGACGCTATGGGCGCCTTGACTATCTTATCCAGGTGCTCGTACACAGACAGGTCTCTGGTGGACATGAGGAAGCGCTCTTTGGTCTGGGCGGCTGATAGGCTGGCAGGTCTGCCATAGGAGTCCTTCTCGCCTCTCAGGAGGACGTAGGGCTTGCGGCAGGGCTGAGCACACATGCCCCTGTTCCCGCTTCTGCCGCCGATGACTGATGACAAGAGACACTGGCCCGAGTAGCAGTAGCAGAGAGCTCCGTGGATGAACACCTCCAGGTCTATCCTGGCATGGCGTGCGATATCCCGGGCCTCTTTGAGAGAGACCTCTCTTGCCAGGACCGCCCTCTTCATGCCCATGCCGGCTGCAAAGGCAGCGCCCTGGCTGTTGTGTATAGTCATCTGCGTCGATGCGTGGATGTGTAGATCAGGAGCTACCTCTCTGGCCATAGCTGCAACGCCTATGTCCTGCACAAGGACTGCGTCCGCTCCCACCGAATAGAGCCATGAGAGGTACCTGGCAACGTCCCTGAGCTCGTCGTCCCTGATCAGGGTGTTGACTGTGACATAGACCTTCACGTTCCTCTCATGGGCATAGCCTATGGCCTTCTCTAAGGCCGCCTCGTCGAAGTTGGCAGCATACTTCCTGGCTCCAAACCTCTTTCCGCTAAGGTAAACGGCATCGGCTCCTGCGGATACTGCTGCAGATAACGCCTCAGGCGATCCGGCAGGCGCCAGAAGCTCTGGTAGAGATCTCAAATGCGGCACTCCTCATGGGTCTTCATCGCATTCAGAGATAGATATCTGATGGCACTAATATCTTCTTGTTCCAGGAACTGGCCCCAGCTAATACTTAATAATCATAAAACCCAATATGATTGTAAATTTCTCCAAACGGCGGTGAACCTATGAGAGAAGACGGCATAATAATAAGCCCTGACACCAAGAGGGCCAACCGGGTCCCTCCTGGCCAGAGCCTGACTGATGGGTGGCCTACTCTCCAGTATGGCGGAGTCAGGAGGATTGATCCCTCTGAATGGAAGCTGACCATATCTGGGCTGGTGGAGAATGAGAGAAGCTTTACGCTTCCAGAGTTCATGTCCCTTCCAATGGTCAAGGTGTTCTCAGATATTCACTGCGTCACCAGCTGGTCAAAGCTTGACAACCTCTGGGAGGGCGTGTCCACCCTGGCACTAAAAGACCTGGTGAAGATACTGCCCGATGCCAGGTTTGCAATAATCCATGCCCCCGGCAACTTCACAACCAACCTCTCCCTGGATGACTTCTTCCAGGAGGATGTGCTTCTGGCAGTCAAGCATGATGGAAAGCCCATCACTGCAGACCACGGAGCTCCAGTCAGGCTCGTAGTTCCAAGGCTTTACTTCTGGAAGAGCGCCAAATGGGTCACGGGCATTGAGTTCACGAAAGATGACCGCCCGGGATTCTGGGAGTCTCACGGCTATCACAACCATGGCGATCCCTGGACAGAGGAGAGGTACGGCTGAAAATGCCTCACTCTTTTATTCGAGGACCTTCTATCTTTCGTGAGTAAGTTATTTATTCAATCAACTGATAAATTCCTTGGGTGATACTTCTTGAAAATGATGAGCATTATATCTGTGATCCTCCTTGTTCTGGCCTCTTCGGGCGCCATGGCTTTGCAGACCTTCTCTGGGGACGTGGTCACAATTGGATCTCCCGTAAATGATGATGTCTTCGCCTCAGGCAATGTGGTGAACATAAATGCCCCTGTGAACAGTGCAGTGGTGGCTGCTGGAACCGTCAATATCAACTCTCCAGTGGCAGGAGATGTCTTTGCAGCTGGCGGAGACGTGGCCCTGAACTCCAGAGTAGGTGGAAAGGTGGTTGCAGCAGGCGGGAATGTGAACCTGGGCGGATCTGTTGGCACGAACATCGTGGCAGCGGGCGGCAGAGTTCACATTCTTCAAGGAACCTCTGTAGGCAGGGATGCTCTCGTAGCCGGCGGTGACGTGAGCAACGACGGCGCAGTGGCCGGAAACCTCACAGTCCGGGCAAGCAACTTCAGGAACAACGGAACTGCAGGCAGGGTTGATTATCAGAGGACTGAGACTCCACGCAATGAGGGCGCAAGCGGCTTTAATTTATTCGCATTGACCATCCTTGGCTACTTCATAATAGGCCTGATTCTGCTCCGGTACCTGCCAGGGCTCTTCATTGCCATGGATGATGAGATCAGAAGCTCGCCTGTTGTAAAGACTGTGCTCGGCTTCGTGTTCATGGTTGCAGCCTTCATTGCAATTATAATCCTGGCTGTAACTGTAGTGGCCCTGCCAATTGCAGTCATATCTGCGCTGCTGATAATTGCAGCACTCATGCTCACAGGGGTCTTTGTCTCATTCAGCCTGGGGAGGATAGTCGGGGGTCTGCTCAAGCAGAACCTGGGAACTATGGCCCTCTTCGTGCTGGGATTTGTCATCCTAAACATACTCTTCCTGATCCCCTATGTGGGCGGGTTCATTGGGCTCATCTCTCTGTCGCTTGGATTTGGGGCTATGATATACGGCCTGCGTGATAACTGGAAGAGGCTGACAGGGTCGTACCCGCCGGGGGCTTAAGGTGCACTGGTGCTTTCAGGGCTATGGCCAATTGGTCTTTAGCACTCTGGCCCGCCTCTGGCGGGCAGCCATTTTTTATAGTACCAGAAATTATGGCCATCCCTCCTCTGTCTGCGGTCACGAGCCATCCAGCCCCATTTGATAAGGGCCCTGAGAACCCTGGCGAGGCTGCGCTCTGCTCTGATCTAAGCGGTATATGAGGAAATATCTGGGCCCACCGCCTGCGATATCTCCATCATTGACCGGGCCTCCTCCGGATTGCTGGGGAGAACTGCCAAAACAGATTAGTGATCCCTCGGTCCATCTATTGTCCTGAATATCGTTTTCTAGATCACACATAAAATTCTCCTCATGGATGTTCTGGTAATCCAACTATTCCAAGGATTATGCGAATTTGCTCCTCTCTGAGCGCATCCACATCCTTATCGAGCTAGAAAATATGCCAGAAGGATAGCAAGGCCAATAGATAGCGATCTGATATATTCTGCGGTCTGTCCTGGCATCTCTTCGACCTTTAATCCCCAAAGTTGTCCCAAAGGTCGGAGCTTGCCAAGCTGGCGAGGGGGTAACTAATCTTTACTTGGGTATCGAAAATACCTCGGGTGGTCAAGTCCCTCTGTTCCTCTGGGCAGCCTCTCTTAACCGCTTCCCTTCTGCCTCAGCGACGGCGAGCACCCTCCTATGCCAGAGAATAGCAATGATCATGCACCCGATGCCCAGGGTGTAAATGAGCGAACCTCTGAAGCCCATTAGAACGCCTGCTAAAGAGATCATCGGCCCCCAGGAAGGCAGTGCTCCACCCCATGGCTATGGATTTAGTAGAGTCCAAGAATAGCCTGCTCTGCCAATACTCTTTGGGAACCATGCGCCGTGCATATTCTCTTGTGAAGGGGTCGCCCCGGAAGATAGTAGCCCAGGAAAAGACTGAGAGACCACTGTAGATCAGGACTCCGGACCAGCTCTTGAGGTGCTCAAGATCTCTCCCACTGAGGGCAAGTCTAGCTAGTGCCAGGAGTACGAAGAAGATCACGCTGAATAGGTCCATGGAGGTGCAAGTCCTCTTCAGGGCACGAGGCAGGAAAGAGGATCAATGTCAGGGCTAGGCCGATGAAGGCGGCCAGCCTAGCGCTTGTGAAGCTGGATGCTATTGCAAAGGCTATCCAAGGCAGAAACCCTGCCAGAATGCTGATCTATCATAAAAAGAGAATATTTTCTATAGTGAAAAGATATGACGGGCAGGATCGATACAGACGGCGCTAACGGAGGAATGAAGCTCATCGATGGCGATATGACCGAGCTGGTAGGGTGAGATGGTCGAGTACGTGCGGGGGATGAGACCCCCGCACATAGAGCTTTTCTGGATACTAATTGTAGCTACCGCCTCCTGTCATCGCCGTGTTGCTATTGCCGGAGGGGTTGGTTTATGGACTCGTTCTCCTCTCTGCATCGAATGCGTATTGGCCCTGCTCTTGATAAGGTGGATCTAATAGGGCTTCATTTCCTTGAATTATCTGGACTGGAGACATAGTTCCAGTAAACCGATCAGATCCAGATTTCTGGACTTCGAACTTTCCTATATTAACTCCATCTGCTTTATTCAGGTTAATCAAGCTTTGAATCTCTGAATTGTATTTTTCGCTTGGTAATACTGCTTCGAAAGCTGAAAAAGCTGTTGTAAACCGTGCTTTAAGCTTATCCCCGTCGACAAAGGCAAACACTGCTGCCCTTAGCGGTTTTGATTCATAGGGTGGCGTGTTCCATGTCAATATGCCTGCATAGGTTATTGAGCCCCCAAGAATATAGTTAGGAATATTAGGTCCTCTACTGGGTGATGTAGGCTCGCCGAGATAATTCATGGCGCTGATGTCTTGTTTCAGCTCCAAAGTTCCGCCCCTATGGTACCAAGTTCCAGCCCAAGGATCAGAAGTCGGCTGGGACGTCCCATTGGCACCTGTCGTTGTAGTCCCTGATCTGGGTTGACTACCTGTTTGATTGCCAGATTGACTACTAGTCCCGCTAATCGGTGGTAACTCTGTGACGTTACCCTCTTTGCATCCGTTCAAGA
>DATMZB010000042.1:0-3419 GCA_035560655.1 Methanotrichaceae archaeon
GCTGTTATCCCTTTTATAGTGATTCACAGGTTAGCGGTTATATAGCGGTCCTTGATTTTATCTTATATAAAATAGTTATATAGATGTTCAATACAGTGGATCTCGTCAGGAGATTTTGCAAGAGATGCTGCTGCTGATGCCAACTTGATCAGACCTTATGGTGTTTTGCATAACGGCTTACATTTGGCAAGATCCATAGAAAGTCAATGAATTGAATTCTACAGCACATTCAGGCTGAAATGAGGCAGCGGTTAATCTATCTTCAGTTATTTATCTTTGATCGGCATTCCATAACAGGGCTGCATCTCAAATCGCTACCATAGCTCAAAGCATTATCCTTAATGCGTGTCTGTGGCAGGGCATTCCAGCGAGCTTCTGATCCAGAGGGCCAAAAAAGGAAGAACTAACTTCCTTCTGGGTTAACGCTGATGCCCTGGGCTGGTCTCGTAGCCGACAGCCCTGGTCCAAAGATGTGGGGTATTTCGAACATAAGCAAGTGCTGGCCGGGAGCGGCCCGCAGGTCAGGTTCTTTTCCCCTGTACGATATCCTCTGACCAGGCCCTTATCACCTCGGCCACAGACCAGGCCTGGGATATGCAGCCTCCCGGAGCGTGTGGCTCATCTCCATCAAAGACCTCTGGTATAGTGTTGATGCTGTAGATGTCCAGGTGATCCAAAAGCTGCATGAGCACCTTCCTGGCTCTCTCCCTGCTCTCCTCAGATCGATCACTGGCAGATACCAGAGCCGTGACATAAGGTCCTATGAGCCATGGCCAGACCGTGCCCTGGTGGTAAGCCGAGTCTCTCTGCCTGGGGCTGCCCTGGTGCTTTCCTATATATTTGGGATCTCTTGGAGATAAGGTCCGCAGGCCGTAAGGCGTCAGAAGCTCTCTTTCCACAACCTCCAAAATGCTCCTTCGCTGCTCGGGCTCGAGCAGATCGGGCACAGCCGCTGCTATGATCTGGTTTGGCCTGATTGAGGCATCCTCAGGATCTATGACATCGTACAGGCAGCCGGTCTGAAAATTCCAGAACTTCTGGTAGCTTGATCTTACCTTGTCTGCCAGGCCGCCTTCCCAGCTCTTGCCTGCGCTGGAGCTCATGGCTCCCATCGCTTTAAGTGAAAGATACCACAGGGCGTTGATCTCGCAGGCCTTTCCGGCCCTTGGAGTCACTGGAGTGCCGTCCACCCTGGCATCCATCCAGGTCAGGGCAGGTCCCGAGATTATTAGTCCATCAGAGTCCATCCTGATCCCCTGGCTCTCTCCTGAGTAGTGTCTGATGATGCCTGTAAGTGTGGGCCAGGCCGATCTTATGAAATCCCTGTCCCCGGTATGCCTGAAGTAGCTGTAAACGGCCTGGATGAACCACAAAGCGGCATCGACTGTGTTGTAAGAGCCGGCTCCAAGGTCGTTTGGCAGGACCCCCTCCCTGACCGCGCCTGCAAATGTCATGAGCACTCTTTTTGCATCATCAAACCGTTTTGTGACCAAGAGCAGCCCTGGAAGAGAAATCATGGTATCCCTGCCCCAGTCATCGAACCAGTGGTAGCCTGCGATTATGCTTTTTCCCTCACCCCTTCTTACAACGAAGCTGTCTGCAGCCATGGCCAGCTTCCTGATTCCGGGGTCCAGCCTTCTTTCGACATCATAGTTCCTGTCCAGCTCTCTCTTGATCAGCCGGTCTGCTACGGGCATGGACAGCCTCTCTGTTGAGGCCATGATGCAAAACGATCTCTCCTCTGAAAGATCCACCTCAAACCTTCCAGGCGAGAAGCAGTTCTCCTGCCAGGGCAGCCCTCTATGCCTCTCTGCCTCGTACTGGAGGTTGTAGTAGGTCAGATCCTGGCGGACGTACCTGGCCCGGTCTGAGAGTATGGAGAATGTGCAGGCGGAGCTGAGCTTCGCCCCGCCTGGGGCCGTCTCCTGCGAGATTGCCGGTGGCAGGGATGCCGAGTGGAACGAGCGGCAGTGCACCAGGGGCACTATCTTCATTGTGCCAGACCCGTTCTCTATCTGGTAGTGGACCATGACAGTGTTTTCTCCATGGACCATGAAGACCGTCTTTTCAACCCCGATGCCGCCAGGCAGAGAATATCTGAACTGGGGAAAAGGGTTGAGCATGAATTTTTTGAGGTAGTTGAACCCCTGAGGGTGGACGACTCCCGGATACTGGTGGCAGGCAAGCATATGCGGCCCCACCTCCTCATCAAGTGTTGAGAGGAGCAGCATCCTCTCCACTGGCGGGCGCATGGATGCTATCAGGAGGCCGTGGTAGGCCCTGGTGTTGGCGCCGACCATTGTGGATGATGCATAGCCGCCCAGGCCGTTTGCAACCAGCCACTCCAGCTTTGAGCCCTGATCATAGCCTTTTGGACCGCCCTCAAACCTGGCCTCCTGGGAGATCATGCTGCGCCTCTTGGAACTATCTTCACAGCCTTGACCAGCTTCCTGCGAAGCTTCTCTCCCCTCATGTCAGAGGACTTCTCTATCCTTTCTGCCATCGCCTCGTCATGGAGGCTGGTCCTGGCCCAGGCAGCCAGGTCGCCCTTGTCCATGTGGTACTCCAGAGAGCACACGTCAACCTTCTCCAGGACCTTGCACAGGGCTTTGGCAGACCAGGCTTCCTCCCCGGTCGGCTCTTCTTCTCCTGTGGCAAACTCAAACGGCTGGTCTGCCACCTCAATTAGAGCCTTGACCCTGAACTGGAGGTCTGAGAGCGCTGAGAAGAATGTGACTGCAGCATCGTACGGGTTCCCGTAGGGGCTGAAGTAGCTGTGCACCTCGCCAGGCCCCCCGCCGTGGGTGAATATGTAGTAGAGGTGGTCGCTTTGGCCAAGGAGCCTCCAGATCCTCAAAAGCTCTGCGTCCTCGGTCTCCTTTACAGGCTTATCCAGCCTCTTCTCATAGAGGTAGCAGGCCCACTGAAGAGCGTTTCCAAGCCAGCAACTGGTGTTCCTCTCAAGATCCGCCCAGGAGACCGTATCTCGGACGCTGATCTCGCCTGCAGGCTGGTTATCCCTGGCTATCTCTCGGGGCATCTTGAACTGGAGGTTCTGCCATTTCAGAACCTCTCCTGGTAAATGCTTCAGGAACTCCATTATCCCGGTCTCAGGCCACTGATGTTCTCCAAATGTCTCATAATCGCAGAAGATGTTGATGCAGTCTCCCGGAGTGGCCGAGAGCCAGGCCGAGTACTTGTCGGCCATGAGCGGGTACTCCTCCCAGGACCTGGCCGAGAACCTGAATCCCACATCATCAGTGAGCTGGTAGTTCCTCAGGAGGAGAGATATCTCAGTGCCCACAGGACGGTAGACGTGGTTGGGGTTGGCAATAATTCCCTCAGTAAATATTCCCTTGTAGCCCATGCCCTCAGCCAGTCTTGCGATCTCGTCGTTGTAGAGGAGCTCAGTGTTCTCG
>DATMZB010000043.1:0-2305 GCA_035560655.1 Methanotrichaceae archaeon
ATATTCATCAGTGAGGAGTCTAAAAAAATTCCTGACAGATGCATGAGGCGATGCATGATTATATATGACTCCATTTTATAGCTAAATAGAGGGTTTTTAGGAATCCTTGCCCTCAATGCTGCATATACTACTGATGGACTCATGAATGCAGTGGGACTGACCCACGATGTGTGCAGCGGCGCCAGGCCTGACCAGAGACGCACCCTGAACTCATCGGATTTTCCGAATAGTTTGCCCTGAGGAGACAAAGCCTTAAGGTAGTAGAAAGCAAAGTAATACCATGATTCCTGAAGATTACCCGGACAAGATGTGGTAAAGTGCCTGTACTAAGAGATCAAGACTGCTTCATTATGCAATTTCCAGCCCGCTATACAGGTGAACCATGGGACCGGGCAAGAGAGTAAATGTCCTGAGGCCGGGCGACCCCTTCCGCGACTGGCTTGTCCATGAGCTGGGCGCCAGGATTCACAATACGGATTGTCGAGTTGATGTATACAAGCTCGGCCCTGCATCACATACCGTATGCAGATACGACTTTGAAGGTGAGAACTATGGCGTCGTAGCCAAGTTCTTTGCCGAGCCCATTGGAATGGAGAAGCAATACAATGCAAAGGAGGCCATGGATGCCGAGTTTGGAATCCTCCACAGAGTGGAGAATATAATAAAATTTGCCAGGCCCATAGCCAAGAGGTCCGACTTCAACTGCGCATTGGTGACTGAATATATAAAGGGCCGCTCCCTGAATAGATATTTGGAATCAGAAGAAGGCCTCTATGACAAGCTCACCTCAGTGGCACTGTTGCTTCGCAGGCTCCACAGCGAGACCAGGTCGGATTATCATAAGGAGAGGGAGTTTGGACGCTTTCACCAGATTCTAAACCGCCATAGGTTCAGCCACTCTACAAGAGAGACCTATAACCAACTTCTGGGCCAATGGTGGAGGTCGCCTCTTTTAGACCAGAGCTATGGCTGCCTTATCCACAACGATGCAACTCAAGTGAACTACATCTTCAAAGATGGCGAGCCCTATGCCATTGACTTTGAGAGCTCCTGGGAGCATGCCAACTATATCCATGACCTGGGCATCATGGCTTCCGAGCTCAAGAACTATTTCGCTCAGAACAGATACAACGACCAGCGTGCAGAGCCCTATATAGGCCATTTCCTGTGGCATTACAGCCAGAGTCGTTCACAGTTCAGGGAGATTACCAATGCTTTGCCGTTCTTCATGAGCCTGGGGCTCCTGCGGATTGCCAGGCTGCGCATGAATACCGAGCACCGCGATTATCTCTTCAAGGAGGCTATGGCATGCTTAAACGCCAAGGAATTGATGGAGTAAAGGGCTTCATATTCGACTGCTATAATACCCTGCTCGATGTCAAGACCGATGAGGACAGCCTGGATACATACAAACCAGTAAGCAACTGGCTGATCTATCAGGGAGTCAGGATCTCGCCTGAGGAGTTCATGACCGAGTTTAAGAGGATGATCGGCACGGAAATGGCCACACGCTGGGAGAAGTATCCCGAGATAAAGATTGAGTCCATCTTCGGCAGGATCTGTAAGCAGCACGCCCTGTGGAACATAGATGAGATCACAATGGGGGTGGAGACCTCCAGGACATTTAGGGCAGGGTCGCTTAGAAAGATAGACGTCTTGCACCCGAGCGTGAGGCTTCTTAAAGAGCTTGAGGGCTATCCCATGTGTATAGTCTCCAATGCCCAGAGGGTCTTCACTGAGCCGGAGATCGAGTATCTGGATCTGGCCAAGTACTTTAAGTTCATTATCTACTCCTCAGACTTCGGCCATAAGAAGCCCGACCCAAGGATATTCCTGGCTGCAGCCCGGCAGCTCGGGCTAAAGCCTGAAGAGGTGATGTCAATTGGCGATACCTTTGATAACGATATAGCTCCGGCATCCAAGCTTGGCATGAAGGCTATGCACATAGAGGAGGCCTGGAGGTACTTCAAAGTGATCTAAAGGGCCAAAATGGGCCTGATTGGAAATGTATTCAAGTGACCAAAATACCTCCCGGCAGATGAATGGCAGATTGGTTCGTAAGACTCTCCATCTTTAAGGAACTTGATAAGCAGCAGGCATCCAGTGCACGGGAGAACTCAGCCCATAACCTTGCTCGACCTTTAAAATCACTGCGTTTTTAGATCAATGCCGGTCAGAGAAAATGGCAGAAAAGAACTAAATCGGCAGCTATCTTAACTGTCTCCTCGGATTTCCCATACACTAATTACTTGGCAATTACAAGTCGGTCTGTTCTCTATCCTGAGATAATCTAACTATATTAGCT
>DATMZB010000044.1:0-5721 GCA_035560655.1 Methanotrichaceae archaeon
TCTTGACGCGCCACCGATAGTTCGCATATGCAGGGTACTCCCCCATCAGCCATCTCTCTTCGCGCCTGGATTTCAGGTGAGGCATAATCCGAATTCGTTCCAGCCGGCCGCCGGCAATCATGCATACCAAAACAATAGCTGTAGTGCCTATGCTAGGCCTAATTAAACTTATTTGGTTTTTAGACAAGAAAACTTTATATGGCAGAACCTATAACGGCTGATTGATGCATATAATGGAGGGCTTTCTGCCGCACCCATGGTGGGAGATCTGGTTTGCTCTTTCTCTCCCGGTGCTGGCTTATGGTGCTCATAAGACCAGCAACCTGATCAAAGAGCATAGAGAGCTCCTGCCTTTGCTGGCAGTATCAGCCGCTTTCGTTTTCGTCCTATCCTCACTCAAGCTGCCTTCTGTCACGGGCAGCAGCTCCCACCCAACAGGCACTGGCATGGGCGCAATACTCTTTGGGCCCTGGGTGACGGCCGTGCTCTCAGTCATAGTCCTCATATATCAGGCTCTTTTCCTGGCTCACGGGGGCCTGACCACACTTGGAGCCAACGTCTTCTCAATGGGCATAGCAGGCCCTGCAATGGGCTACCTGATATTCAGGGCTATGTCCCTGGCCAGGATTAACCTGTACGCCTCGGTCTTCACCGCTGCGATGTTCGCAGACCTGGCCACATATATTGTTACATCACTCCAGCTCGCCTTGGCCTTCCCGGCAGCCTCTGGGGGAGTGATGACATCATTCCAGGCATTTCTGGCCGTATTTGCCATAACTCAGGTGCCCCTCGCAGCCGTAGAGGGTGCAGTGACTGCACTCATGTTCAAGTACCTGATAAGAACCAGAAGTGATGTCCTGGTGAGGCAGAGGGTCCTCACCCAGAGGAAGGCAGACGATCTAAAGGAGATGATCTCATAAAGGCAGAACTGGCGATTCTGGCACTGCTCTTCGCCCTGGTGGGCTTCATAAACTTCCATGCAGGCCAGGGAACGGGCACAGACGACAAGGCCGTACAGGTCATATCAGGCATAACTGGCGGGTCTTACCATCCCTGGACGGGCCCTGTATGGCAGCCCAGCAGCCAGATGCAGGCACTGCTCTTCTGCCTGCAGGCGGCCCTTGGCCTTGCAATGATTGCTTACTTCCTGCACTGCAATAAAACCAAGGACAGCGATCTGCGCTGACCCCATCTTTTCTGAGGTGAAGCTCAATGCACGGCCTGCTGGATGATTACGCCCACGCCAATGGTTTGAGGGATATAAGTCCCAGGATCAAGCTCATCATCGGCCTCTCAAGCATCCTTATCTGTATCTTCTCCACGTCGCCCCTGGCCCCCATAGTCGTGGCACTGGCCATGAGCCTGGCCATATGGCGTCTGGCCAGAATCCCTCTCGTGTTTTACGTGAAGCTGATGGCCGTACCTCTCTCCTTTGCCCTGATCAGCGCCCTTGTGGTGGCATTCACATACGGGTCAGGACCAGAGCTTTGGAGCGCCCGCATCCTATCCGCTACCATCTCCATAAGCGACCAGGGAGCCAACCTCTTCCTGCTCCTCCTGGCCAGAACCCTTGGAGGGACGGCATCGCTCTTCTTCATAGCCCTGACAACGCCCGTGATAGAGATTTTCTCAGTAATGAAATCCCTCGGCCTGCCAGAGGTATTCATTGAGCTGTCCATGCTCATATACCGCTACATCTTCATACTGATGGACCAGGCAATGATGATCCACAGCGCCCAGGTGATGAGGCTTGGATACTCAGGCCTCAGGCCATCCCTGAGCTCGTTCTCAATGCTCTCCAGCGTGCTCTTCATAAGGGCCTGGGACCAAGGAGAGCGGCTTATGACTGCCATGGACTCCAGAGGCTACTGCGGCCGACTGGAGACCATGGAGGAGAACCTGCCGGCAAGGCCGCAGGCCATCCTGGCAGTCCTGATATATGTGGCAGGGATGGCAGCCCTGGCTTACCTGACAAGAGACATAACCCTGATATGAGGTGCTTTTCAACGACAGACATCCTTGAGGCCAGAGATGTACGGTACTCCTATGCCGACGGTCCGCAGGCCCTAAACGAGATCAGCGTGACCATTGAGCAGGGGAAGAAGGTGGCCCTTGTGGGTCCAAACGGAGCCGGAAAGTCGACTCTCCTCCTGATGTTCAACGGCATATTGAGGCCAAAGTCCGGCCAGATCTCGCTTAAGGGCCGGCCTCTGAAGTATGACTCGGCATCACTGAGAGAGATCAGGCGCAGGGTCGGCCTGGTCTTCCAGAACCCCGACGACCAGCTCTTTGCACCCACCGTCTACCAGGACGTGGCCTTTGGACCCGTCAACCTGGGGTATCCAAAGGAGAAGGTCGACAGGTACGTCAAATACGCACTGGAGTACGTGGGCCTCTCGGGATATGAGCGCAGGCCACCTCACCATTTAAGCGGCGGCGAGAAGAAGAGGGTGGCAATAGCTGGAGTGCTTGCCATGGAGCCCGAGGTCATGATACTTGATGAGCCCACATCAAACCTGGACCCGGCCAGCGCCGAGGAGATGATGGAGATGCTCGACGAGCTAAACTCCAGCGGCAAAACCCTGGTCATATCCACCCACGACGTCGAGCTGGCCTACAGGTGGGCGGATGAGATAGTGCTCATGGAGCATGGCGGTCTCATGCACCGCGGCCCCGGGCAGGAGGTCTTTGGTGATGTAGAACTGCTCAAGAGGGCCCGCATGAAGATGCCCCTGATAATGGAGATCTACAGAGAGCTCCTGGGAAGAGGCCTGATAGATGATGTGCATCCTCCCAGGAGCGTTCTTGAGATCACAGACCTCCTGGAGAGGAAGGCCAGAGGCGCCGTCACCTGCCAGTCCCTGGGAAAAATATTCATCTGCAATGTAGAGTCCACAGGTCCTGAAGATATCAAGCGCTTTCTTGGAGAGGGGATAAGCTGCTGCGGTGCCATGGGCACGAGCGCCAAGGTAATGGCAGAGAGAGAGAATATCGGCCTGGACTTCACTTACGGGGTCATAGATAAATGCATTCTAAAGGCCCTGGCTGGACAGAGCGCTCTTATAATGACCTCTGGAGGCATGGTGGATCATGCCCGGCGCAGGATCGATACCTATAGCCGCGAGTGCGGCCTTGATATAGCGATTGAGCAGTTGCCGGATTCTGAACAGAAGTAATGAGCGGGTAGGGGAGTGGGGGTTAGTAAAAAAGATGAGTGTACCCGCTCATGTGGTGAGACAAATTCGAAGCTATAAATACCTTACTGAAAAATCTTTTAGACCGTTTTACCTATTTTTAACCCTTGCCCTCTGGTTGGCTACTTTTGCAGCAAAGGCGCCTGCTACAAAGCCGGCATCTATATTCACCACTGTGAGCACCGAGCATGACTGGAGCATGGACATGAGCGCTGCAATCCCTCCCCCGCCAAGCCCGTACCCTGTAGAGACTGGAAGGCCTATCACCGGAGCATCAAAGAGGCCTGCAACAACTGCAGGCAGGGTCCCCTCACGTCCGGCAGCGACCACAAGTGCGTCCACATCCATCATCTTCTCGATCGAGGGAAACAGCCTGTGAATCCCTGCCACGCCCACATCATACTCGGTTATGACCTGGCAGCCCATCTCCTCTGCTATCACCCGTGCCTCCTCGGCTACCGGTATGTCTGCGGTACCTGCAGCAAGAATGCCCACCCTTCCGCCGGTCTTCTTTATCCCTCTTGCCCTGACCACCACAGACCTGGCCCGGCGGTTGTGATCAAGCACTGTGCCCGGCGGCAGCTCAGCCTCCTGCAGCAGCTCGAGCTGCTCATCAGATACCCTGGTCAGTATGACCATCCCAGCATCCTCCAGATGAGCCAGGGCTATCTTGACCAGATCATTGGCATCTTTGCCCTCGGCAAGTATTGCCTCAGGTATGCCTATCCTGTCAGCCCTCTGGGTATCGAGCTTGGCCATCTCGCCAAGGGCTCTGTAGTTGATAAGCCTGATCTGCTTTATGGCCTGGTCCAGGGAGACTTTCCCCTGGGAATATCCCTCCAGAAGGTCTCTGAGACTCTCTTTCACATCATATAACTGGCAGAACAGGCATAAAGGGTTTATCCAAAGCGCAGCCATATTATGCGGGATGAAGATCAACCTGGACCTCCACATCCACTCCAAATACTCAGCAGCCACATCAAGCAACATGGACCTGCAGGGGATCGCAGCAGAGGCTGCCAAGAAGGGCGTAAAGCTCCTTGGCACGGGCGACTGTCTATTTCCGAAGTGGCTTGAGGAGATCAGGGGTCTTCCAGAGAGGGACGGACTCTTCGACCTGGACGGCACCCACTTCGTTCTTACTGTTGAGGTCGAGGATTGCCACAGGGTTCACCACCTCCTGATGGTTCCAGATGTGGCCAAGGCCTCAGAGCTGAGAGAGGCATTCTCATCCAAGTCCAGGACCCTGGACAGCGACGGCAGGCCAAAGCTGCACCTAAACGGCGCCGAGATCGCCGATATCGCCCTGGACGCCGGGTGCATGATAGGCCCCAGCCACGCGTTCACGCCCTGGACAGGGATATATGCATACTACAAGTCTCTGCCCGAGTGCTACCTGGAGCATGCCGACAAGATCCCCTACATTGAGCTTGGCCTTTCCGCAGACACCAACTATGCAGACAGGATCTCAGAGCTGGCTACGAGGACATTCCTCTCCAACTCTGATGCCCACTCTCCGAGGTCCAACAAGCTGGGCAGGGAGTTCAACCAGTTTGAGATGGAGGAGATGAGCTACCAGGACCTGTACCGTGCAATCCACCGCCAGGCCGGACGCCACCCCACACTGAATGTGGGCTTCTACCCTGAGGAGGGCAAGTACAACCGTACAGCCTGCACAAGGTGCTTTCGCCAGTACACAGCCCTTGAGATGGCAGAGCTCAAGCGCCACTGCCCGGTGTGCGGCGGGATCATAAAGCTAGGGGTGAAGGACAGGGTGGACTCCCTGGCAGACTACCCGGAGCCAGTACACCCGGAGCACAGACCCCCTTACCTGCACCTGATACCTCTGGCTGAGATCATAGCCATGGCACTGGGTGTAAAGAGCCCTGACTCGGCCGGGGTCCAGAAGCGCTGGAATGAACTCATAGATGGGAGTACTGAGATAGAGGTGCTGGTGGAGGCTGATCTGTCAGAGCTGAATGCCGAGCCCAAGGTGATAAACGCCATCAGAGCTTTCAGGGCTGGAGACGTGGTAGTCAAGCCCGGAGGAGGCGGCAAATATGGAGAGATCTCGCTGCCAGAGCACAAGGAGCATGTGGAGAAGCAGAAGTCATTGCTGGAATATTAGTACGGCTTGGCCCAGGGGTGCAGGGGTCGAGAATTCCATGGATTTTGATACTGGTGGTTGATGTCCAGGCGCTATTGCAAGCAAACGCTTGAAATGGTATTGCATTGATGACTCTCTGTTTGTAATTGGGGGCCGCATCCTCCGATTGAAATCAGAGGAGGCAGACCAGCCTTTTCCTAAAAATATACTATTGAAAGCTTGTGGCTAGAAGCATTACTGCATATTGCCACCGAGGTGGCCACCAGCGCTGCCACCCATATTGCCACCCACACTGCCACCACTCAGGGTGCCAGCGAGGCCACCGGCACCGTCACCACTATCTTCGTCGGCGTTTCCGCCATTATCCCCACCGGTATTTCCGCCATTATCGCCACCAGTGCTGCCGCCATTGTCACCGCC
>DATMZB010000045.1:0-3160 GCA_035560655.1 Methanotrichaceae archaeon
GTATATATGATCAGCGTCTATCTAGCCCTGTATCTCGACGCGAGGGATAAAAGTGCATAGGGTCTCACCGAATTATATATTCCTTGCCATGGCTTTAATCTTTTTAGCCGAGCCTGGAGCGTGCATAGTTGTGAACTATGGAGCAGATAGCGGCAGCGGCTATGCTGGAATCTCTGAAAAACTGAACATTGCAAGCCTGGTTGGGTTCCAGGAAGGCAGGTCTTTTTCCAGCAGCGGCATCGCCGGCTGGAGGACCGCACAGGGCACTGGCGACACGACAATAATTGATAGTGCTCATGGAGCGCTGACGCCTGACGGCTACAGCATATCAAGCACTCTTCAGAGCGCTGGCGATCTAAATCTGCAGTCATCCACATCTGCAAATGCCAATAATTATGGCGGCTCCCAGAGCACTGCTATACTGGGTGCTGGAAGCATAGCATCATTTGCCACAACGGGCTCAAACATAGCGAGCCAGTCATATGAGTCAAAGGACGGCTCTTTGATCTCTCAGCAAAGCTTTGGAGCAGCCGGCGGCCAGGTGGCATTATCCGGGTCCACATCCATCGACGGCCCTGGCCAGATCAGCACAGATGCAAGAAATGATATCTACGGCTCGAGCTACAATGCAGTCACTGATGGCAATGGCAATGAGCACCTGAGCGGAGATACCCTTGCAGCCTCTGGTGTGCCAAAGGTCACATTCAGCTCTCTCAAGGCCTCAGGCGACTTTGTGAGCTTCAGCTCTCAGGAGAACGACCTTGAGGGTACATACACCAGCCAGAACACCCAGTCTGAAGTGACCAGCCCCATTGAATCGAGCCAGGTATCATATGTTACAGATAGTGGCATCTCCAAGAGCTGGGATGTCAGCAGCTCTGGAACTATAAGTCCAATATCTCAGACCTGGGCGAGCAACGATGGAAAAAAGAAGGTTACGAACGAGGTAAGCGGCTCTGGTAACAGCTATTCAATCAAGGGCTCGGCAGCTACCGGCGATAATTCGGTATCCATAAGCCAGCATCTATCCATCTCTAAGGAGAATGGCAAGCTGAACACCAAGCAGACGGCTGAGGGCCAGACAAACGGCGAGACCCTGACTGCATCCAACGCCCTGGATTCTACAGGATCTGTTGAAGGCGATCAGTGGGCTGGGGCAGACGCTTCAAAGGTGTATGCATCTCAGAAGATCAAGCTTACAGGTGCGGCCACTGATTCAACGAGCTCGGCTGCAGGCAATGATAAGTCTTCGGCCAAGGCCAGCATTGAGAACGGCGAGGGCATAGATCTCAATGTGGCTTCAACTGCCTGGAACAACCTTGTGAGCTCAACCACATATCACAGGACTTCAGCAAACCTGGCAGTCACTGGAAAAGCATCAACGGCAGATGCATCCAGCGCTTCAATTTACGGCTTAAAAACTGCTGATGCTCACGGAAAGTGGACGAGCGGAAAAGGGGATATCAGCGTCAAATCTGAGACTGTAAAGAGCGCAACAGCAAGCGTGGAGCTGACTACTGATAGTGATAATGCATTCACGGAGACAAGCTCGGGGACTATGCTGGCGGATGGCACACGCTCCTCCACTGATTCAGGGATCAAAGTCTCTGCAAAAGAGACAAAGGTAAAAGGAGATGTCCACAAGTTCGAGTCTCACCTCTACTCCCATTCCTATCCAAAGAATGATAATCACGAGATAGACGAGTCAGTCTCGACTGGATCTGCGGGCTGGGACGGGACAGACATTGTAGCAGATCTCTCACTCTGGAACGGAAAGAGCTGGTACCAGAAGGACAAGTATACAATAGGGACTGATAGATACAAGGTCATCCGGGTGAATGATATCTTTACATCGAACTCCAATATCCAGAAGGTCTGGGAGCTGCCTGCGAGGGTTGTGACGCCCACTACCACCACTCCCTGGGGAGTCGGGATGCTGTATAATGGCCAGTATACAAAGAGCAGCACTGCGGGCAGATGGATAGATGTGGGTGTGATAGATTCAGGAATAGATGCCAGGCACCCCGACCTGGTGATGAGGCTTGAGGATTATTCAACTTCAAATGGTCCTGGAGAGGCGGATGAGTCTGACTCTGACGGTCACGGGACGCATGTATCTGGAATTATAGCCGCAGATGGCGGGTTTGATGGAAAAGGTGTCTGGGGAATGGCGCCCGGAGCGAACCTGATAGTGTACGCAAACACGAATGTTTACGGAATATACAGGGCCACTGATCTGGGAGCCGAGATAGTATCCATGTCGTTTGGCACATATGGTCTCAGTGAAGAGGATAAGGAATTTAGGAGGAAGGCAGTAAGCTATGCGCTGAATTATGGCGTCCTGCCAGTAGCTGCTGCCGGAAATGGGGCCCCGGATGATCCAGCGATAATCTATCCTGCTGCCATTGCAGGTGTTGTGGCCGTGGGTGCAGTCGATAGCAATGGCAACGCCATTGAGTGGACCACTCCAGGATACAATGACGGCAATGGAGTGATAGATGGAAATAAGGTCATGTTCGGAGCGCCTGGGGTGAGCGTATACTCTACCACGCCGACCTATAAGACCAAGGATTACGCTAGAGGTTATGGCAATGCTTCCGGGACCAGCATGGCCACACCGCATATATCAGGGCTGGCTGCAAAGCTATGGTCGGACAGGATATACTATGGCGGTACGGCGACTGACGTAACGGGACTGATGCAGGGCTATGCAAAGAACAACCGTGTTACTAAGGTCCAGATCAGTAATAATGCAGATGACGCCGTTTACAAGAAAGCCTTAGAAGTTGTAGGTAGTACAACGGCCCCCGGGAAGTATTACACCCAGCTTCTGTCCAAATGGGAGGCCGGAAAGGTCGTGGAGCTGGATATACTCAAAGGAGACAGCCCACTGACCGGCCTTGGAATTCCCAAGATTCCCAAGTAGCTCATTGAAGAGAGAGCTTTAATGGGTGTATGGGATCATATGACGGGGGGCGTCTGCGCCCGCCGTCAATGCTTTTTTATCTACTTGCGTTTCCATCAATGATTATCAGAAGTTCGTGATCTATGCTCTATGAAGAGATGCCGCATCCCGATAAATTTGCTATATAGAATCTGGAGAGCAATAGCCCGCCTCTATTTAACCAGCATAGGTAAGCTTACGTAGATAGTCTTGAAG
>DATMZB010000046.1:0-10289 GCA_035560655.1 Methanotrichaceae archaeon
CTAATGGCTCTATAGCTAAGAGCAACAGTTAAATAGAATTGAAAAAGATACTTGCATTTAAAGAGCCGTAGCTAAACAGCTTGAATATATTCTAGGCCAGGGTGAATGCAGTAATCCTCTTAGAATTAGTGGAGGTTCTGATAATATGAAGCCGAGAGACTATCTTATTTTAGCATTGGCTGCATTAATGCTTATGAGCACAGCAGCATTTTCCCAAAAAACGGAAGGCGTAGCAGTTGAATCGGACAGTATTGCACCAGCACCGCCATCAATCGGCGCTGATGTGCCATTAACATACTTTGGTCCAGCGCCATCCACAGTTCAGCGTGAGCTGGTGGGCCCGTATCAGCTGCTGAGGTCAGGTCAAATCGACTTTAATGCCGGCACTATAACTCTGCCTCTCTATCAAGGCCAGATGAAGGATGGGAGGAAGGTATGGTACATCCTGACAGATACGGATGATAAGGGGAACGCAGATGCGCTCGGAATTAACTATGCCTCAAAGATCACCTATGCAGCAGTTGGAAAGGGTGTGCGAAACGCAACCTTGGAGAAGAATGCCACATTGACCTTTGAGAGCGGAACTGTGGATTTTAAGCCCGAACGCAACCTGGTTCCTGGAAATGGATCAAGCCCATTCCCTCCTATGAATGCAACGCCCGGATCTGTAGGAGATTCTGACTATAGCCCGCTGGTTCGCATATGGAATGCTGGCGGCCATATTTACAACGCCCCAATTATTGCTTTCGACATAAATGACTCACAGCTTTCGTTCCCAGACGGCAAGCCTGATTACAGCATGGTAGAAGATAAGGTTGTAAGCATAGATACTGAAAATAATACAGTTACTTTGAAGCTCACTCAGGGGTTCAGCTTCGCAAAGCCGGTTCTCTACCTGAGCACCGATTCAAATGATCCTCTGGCAGCCACTCTTGAGGGTGCGACTCTTGCCCCTGGACTCAAAGACATCCCTGTTGGTCGCGACGACAGCGCCTTCAGCGCGATTGAGAGGATATTCGTCTTCATAAATGGGCCCATGGGCAAGGACAACCCACAGCGCCAGGGGTTGGATAGCGCGATAGCAGATGGCGAATCACCTCTTAACGTCTTAGGTGGCATTCCCACAGTTGCAACTGATTATAGCCCCTTGTGGGATATGAACCTCGGGATGTGGACGAATGATGCCATCGATAAAGGCTATAGGTCCAGGATGATAGAGGAGTTCCAGATTCTGGGAATGGCTCAGAAAGGCTATATCACAGGTCCCAGCGGCGCGCCATTTGGCTCAGTAGGAATCATAGTCAACTGCCCAATTGCATATCGTTTCCTGTAGACTGCCCGATCTGCAGAAAACTCCACTTTTTTAAGACACTTTAACTCATGCTCTCTGGACATCGCATCAATTAGAGATCTTTGCTGAGCTATCACAGTGAGGAGCATCAAAAGGATGAATCTTAAAGCACTATTGTATTGCCCCCTTTTATGATTGAAATTGGTGGACAGTGCTGCCGCCCCGGGCAGCGGCCCGTGGGAGCTCAGGGCATACAGCACTGCCCGAAAGATCAAGACGCATTTTGCTGGCTATTCTATGTTAGCAAAAGCGAGATGATCGCTAGAAGTCTACCTCTATAGATCTTCCCTTTTGCACATCATCCTCGCTTACATTGACCTTGGCTGATTTTCCGCCTGAGAAGATCATGAGCCCATCAGTGGCGTGGGTATCATACTTTTTCTCTGTGGAGTATGGAACCCGGACCTCATACCTGTCACCCTGGGGAATGCCTATATTGAAGTACTGGAACTTCCTGCCCTGGTTGGAGGTCAGATTCAGAAGCACTCCCACTGGCTGGTCTGGCTGGGTGGTTCCTGTGATGACGGCTCCAGGCACATACTCAGAGATCTTGATTGTGCTTGTGGGCGGGTTGGTGCCGCGGCGGGTTCTGGACTCGTATATGGTGCGGAAGTGACCCATGCCGCTTCCATCGTACATGTACAGCTTGGCTAGGGTTGTGCCCATCAGCTTCTGGGAGGGCACCGCCGAGACATAGCTTCCATAGTCCACCATCTGCTGGTAGGTGGATGGGTCCTCGTCTATCCAGGCAGTGATGGCTGCCAGCTTGCCATAGACCAGGTCGAAGTCTGTGAAGACATACTTGGAGCTGTGACGGTCGAGTATGGCTGTTGATTCGTTCTCATTCTGGGACAGATAGAACCTGGCTGAGTCTATCACTCCAGCCTGGAAGTTGTTGGCAACAACTGGCCTTTTGGACTCATAGACTATCCAGTTTCCATAGTCCCACCAGCTGAATATGCTGTACTCGGGGTTATGGATGGGATCGTCATAATAGGATGTAGCCGGAGTATTCTCCTCCAGCCACTTCAGGGACTCGAACCAGTCGTCGGCAATCACCGGCGTGCTGCCGGATATGGCCACCACATCTCCTACAGAGGGCAGTATCAGGATGGCCAGAATGAGGAACGCGGCTGCCTTTGGCAGGTCACTCCCGCGCTGTGCCATCCTGGACCTGAGGAACTGCATCCCCTCAAAGAAGAGCACGCTAATCAAAATCCCCGCGCTTATTGAGAAGAGGTACAAGAACCTCACCTGGCCTACTGTCAGAACCAGTATGAAGAATGACCAGATGAGGAGCAACAAGGCACCCTGCTTTCTCTCAGTACGCCTAATGAATGCACCAAGTGCTATCAGCCCGACCATGTAGTAGAGGATGTTCAGGCCCAGGTTGGAGACGAGACTTACCCTCACGTAAATGGGCTCGGCCTCTGCAATCTTTCCTATCATCCCGCCGCCGAGCAGGTACTCGCCGCCTGTGCTGACCAGAGCGTCTGCCTCAGAGAATATCCAGAACTGGCCCAGGAAGTGGAGCATCAGGATCAGACCATAGGAGAGGACTGCTATCGCGATGGGGAAGACCGCCCAGTGAACCTTCCTGGCCAGGAGTATCTGCGATAGTCCAAAGAGGAGCAGAGTGGCAATTATTATTCCTGCTGTGATCAAGAGCGACGGCGAGAGCCAGACAGTGGTCCCAAATGGTGCCATCAGCGCCAAAGCCACTCCAAAGGCGGTCAAGGCCGGGAGGACTGTATCCCTGGATGAAATTCCGTCATGAAGGTCTAATATCATCTGCACCAGGACATAGAAGAAGATCACACCCAGGTAGATGGCAGCCCCGGCCCAGGTATAAGCAAGAGCTGCCATTACCAGGCCTGAGGCCGCTGCATAGACATACCTCTTCTCATGCCTTGAGTAGGCCAGCACCAGGAACAGCACCATTCCAGAGAAGAAGAGGCCTTCTAGGACGTGGTGGTCTGTTGCAGAGAACATGGACTTGAGAAGATAGTAGGGCGCCAGAGCAGTCATGAATGCCGAAAGAAGGGCCACCTTTCCGTCGAAGAGCTCTCTTGTCAGATAGTATACTACCAGGATGGTAATAGAACCAAAGATGACTGGCATCACCGCAGCCACCATCTCAGTGCCGTTCTGGCTGTGTATTCCCAGCGCCAGAGAGGCTCCAGCTATGAGCTGATCAAAGAGGGGCGGCCATGTAAGCTCCATGCCGTGGGGATAATCCATATAAGAATCGAACCAGAGCGTGTTTGGGAAGTGGCTCACAGTGTACATTATTCTGCGCATGTGATAGAAGGTATCATAGCCGTCGAAGAGCATATTTCCATTTACTAGAGCGTTTCGACCTGAGTAAAATCTGAGCATCAGGCCGAGGATGAATGCAACCAGAACTCCGGCGTACTCGTTCCTCTTCTCATGGTCCATGCGCCCGTATAGGGACGATCAATATAAAAAGATTATACGCAGATGGCTCGAAAAAGTATTTAGGCAAGGATTTCCAGGTTTAACCAGTGAGAGCGGGACTACCACATAAGGGGAGGCGCAATAGTTGGATTCCGATCTCTGGGTGATCTCAGTCATAGGCAGGGATCGGCCAGGGCTGATACGCGACATCCTGAGTGAGCCGGCGAGGGAGAGAGTAAATGTAATAGACCTGGACCAGAGGGTGATGCATGGCCTGTTCATCATGTCCATGGTGGCTGACTTCGGCCAGGCAAGCATTACGCCTGCTGAGCTGGAGTCGAGGTTTAAGAAGATCTCTGTAAGCCTGGGGATTGAGGTCAGCTTCCTGCCCATGGATCTCTACAGGGGCGGGCGCAGGTCCAGGAAGGATATCTATGTGGTCACAATACTTGCCAGAGACAGGGCCGGAATAATATTCGATGTGACAAACCTGGCTGCAGAGATGGGCATAAATATAGAAAAAGCCCTGGTGACCGCCCGCGGCGAGCTCATATCCATTGAGTTTGTAATGGACTTTTCAGAATGCAATGTAGAATCATGCCGCGAATGCCTGAGGAAGGAGTGCGAGAGGCTTTCGCTAGATATCGTCATTCAAAAGCCGGAGAGCTCGCGTAAGGAGAAGAAGCTCATAGTCTTCGATATGGACATGACAATAGTCGACTTCGAGATCATAAACAAGCTGGCAGGCTTTGTGGGCGTTGATGAAGAGGTCAGGTCAATAACCGAGAGGGCTATGAGAGGGGAGATGGACTTCGAGGAGTCTCTCAGGCAGAGGGTCAGGCTTCTGAGGGGGACCCCCATCTCCACTTTAGAGGAGATAGCCAAGGACCTGCAGCTAACGCCCGGGTCTGAGGAGCTCATACATCACCTAAAGAGCCTGGGGTACAAGATCGCCCTGATAAGCGGCGGTTTCACTTACTTTACAGATGTCCTCAAGGAGAGGCTTGGGTTCGACTACACCTTCGCCAACTACCTGGAGATAAAGGATGGTTTTCTAACAGGCGAGGTTATGGGAGAGATCATAGATGCAAAGGCTAAAGGACGGATAGTCTATGACCTGGCAAGGCTTGAGAATATCAGCTCCGAGAGTATAGTGGCAGTTGGTGACGGGGCCAACGACTGCCTCATGATCCAGAACGCCGGGCTTGGGGTTGCATTCAATGCCAAGGAGATATTGAAGAAGGTCTCTGATGGAAGCCTGTCCCGTGAAAACCTGATAGGGCTTTTAAATGTCCTGGGCATAGCAGATAAGGGACGGGATCTGCTCTGAGCCTTGAGGCCACAAGAAATATTTAGGTCCTGCAGGCATAATATATGAAGAGCAAAGATAAGAGTGCTATGCTTGGCAAGTCGGAATAAATATCTAAATCCTGATTATAATCACCCCCTGGGCGATGGTGATACTGAAAAAGCATTTATACTTGTTTTAGCGTAGAGTTCCTGGTTTGCTCCATATCATCTTGGAGGATTGAACGATTTGACAACTGTTTATGATGTGGCCCCCAATGATCTGATCAATGCGCTAGCCCAGGAGCTCAAGGCCAAGGAATTGGTCCAGCCTCCAGAGTGGGCGCCATATGTGAAGACGGGTGTGCAAAAGGAGATGCCGCCTACCAACCCAGACTGGTGGTATGTGCGCTGTGCATCGGTGCTTCGAAGAGTATATGTCGATGGACCTGTGGGCGTATCGCGCCTCAGAAGCTACTATGGCGGAAGACATCGCGCCAGGGTCGCTACAGCCAGCTTTGCCAAGGGAAGCGGCTCAATAGCCAGAACTGCTCTGCAGCAGCTTGAGAAGGCGGGCATGGTAAAGAAGATCAAGAAGGGACGCCAGATAACTGCACAGGGCCAGTCCTTTGTGGACAATATGGCTCATAGCATTAAAGTCAAGAACCAGCCGACCGTGGCTGAGAAGCCCGAGCCGGAAGTTACAACTGAATCGTGAGGTAATGAATATATGGTTGATGATGAGCTTGCAGATCTGAGGAGAAAGAAACTCGAGCAGATCCAAAGGCAGCAGATGGAGTCTCAGATGTACTCTGCTCAGCAGGAGCAGGCGCAGGCCGAGCTCGAGGCCAAGAAGGCAGCTGCCATGAGGACCATACTGACGCCCGAGGCCAGGGAACGCCTGTCCAGCATTCGCATGACAAAGCCGGATTTTGTGGCTCAGATAGAGGGCCAGCTGCTGATGCTGGCGCAGAGTGGAAGGTTGCGAAGCGCTATCACAGACGAACAGCTTAAGGCCATTCTCAAGCAAGCTCAGCCCAAGAAGAGAGACATCACCATAAAGAGGATTTAGGCGCTATTCTATGACGATTGCGGTCCTGTTCAGCGGAGGCAAAGATAGCGGGCTTTCCGCCATACTCCTGGAGCCATTCTTTGATGATATGGAGCTAATCACATTCAGCTTTGGGAGTGATGACGATTGTAAGCCGGCAGCTCAAGCAGCAAGAGAGCTTGGCCATCCACACAGGACAGTGGTCTTCGAGACATCAGTCTTGGATAGGGCAATTGAGATCTTGAGATCAACGGGCTATCCCAATGATGCTCTTGACTATGTCCATTCTGTGGCTGTTGAAACTTTAGCGCAGGAATGCGAGTTCGTGGCAGATGGAACCCGGAGGGATGACCGGTCGCCAAAGATGGACTTCAGCTCCATACGGTCGTTAGAGGACAGGACTCATGTCCAGTACCTCCGCCCGCTGGCGGGCCTTGGTGTTAGAGCCATAAAGTTTATGGCATCCCAGTACCTCGATTTCGAGGAGGTCCCCTCAGATAAGTACCCGGCCTCAGACTTTGAGGTGGGACTTAGACACGCCCTTGCAGAGAAGCACGGCCAGGGCGAAGAAGACAGGATATTCCATAAGAGCCACTCGCATACCAGAATTATTCGGAGGAAGAGAGTTGTCCAAGAAAATGAAGGGCAAGAAGATCAGGCTTGCCAAGGCATTCAATCAGAATCGTAGAGTGCCAAGCTGGGTTATCATGAAGACATTGAGACACGTGGTGTCCCACCCCAAGAGACGCCACTGGCGCAGAAGCACCTTAGAGGCATAAGATGGCCGACACTGAGAGAGTTTATACCATTCCGCTTAGAGTTGTAAGGAAGGTTCCAATCTGGAGGAGGTCCAAGAGGGCCATGACTGAGATTAGGAACTACCTCTCCAAGCACATGAAGACGCCTGTAGAGAAAGTGAAGATAGACAGCGGCCTCAGCGAGGTAGTCTGGGCAAGGGGCGACTCAAAGCCACCTGCAAGCGTGCGCGTGAGGGCTGTCAAGTTCGAAGATGGCGGGGTTGAGGCAGAGTTTGCCGGTCAGCGATAGAAGGATCAGGATCGTGGGCAGCACTCTCCTGGGGGTCTTTGCCAGGTGCACCGAGGAGCTAGTCCTGGTGCCTCTGGAGACCAATGAGGCCACCCGCAGCATTGTAGAAGAGGGACTGGGTGTAAAATCAGTCCCTATAGTCATAGGAGGGTCCTCGGTTGTAGGCTCGCTGACCTGCGGGAACTCCACAGGGTTTGTGACCACACCCCTTGCCAGCGATGACAGCTTAAAAGAGCTCTCCAAACACGGCCGGGCTGCAAGGCTTCCAGGAAGGATTAGCGCTGCTGGAAATGTGGTACTTGCCAATGACAGCGCAGCTCTGGTCCATCCAGGCCTGTCCAGCAGGGCCGTAGAGATCATTACAAGGACGCTCGATGTCGACGTGGTCAAGGGGACCATTGGAGGCTTGAGGACTGTAGGCATGGCAGGCGTGGTCACCAATGACGGCGTGCTGGTCCACCCCAGGACCTCCGAAGAGGAGATGGCCGTCCTCGACAAGCTCTTTGGACTGCCAATTGATGTGGGCACAATAAACTTCGGGTCGCCTCTGGTTGGCTCAGGAATCCTGGCCAACGGCAAGGGATACATGACAGGGGCAGATACCTCTGGTCCGGAGCTTGGCAGGATAGAGGATGCTCTGGGGTTTTTAAAATAAGGAGTAATATTATGCAATTTGAGATCCAGGGAAGGTTCAAGGCAGTTGTAGGCAGGGTATGGCATCCGTTCTCCAAGATAGTGGAGAGCCCAAATGAGACGAACGCCAGAGAGAAGGCATATTCGCTCATGGGAAGCGAGCACGGGATAAAGAGGGGCCTCATCAAGATAGACGAGGTGAAATCCCTTGGCCAGTGAACCCTCTGGCGAGGAGGAGATAAGAAGGCTCCTGGCTGCCTACCAGCAGTATGAGGCTCAGGCCCAGGCCATAGTCAGGGAGCTGGGGCTGGTGCAGATGACCATGCAAGGCCTTGATGCAGCGGTAAAGGCAGTCGAGGCCATGGAGTCAGCCCAGGAAGGCCAGGATATACTGGTGCCCATAGGGTCGGGCTCATTTGCCCATGCCAAGCTCGCCTCCAAAGAGAGGGTTCTACTAAACGTCGGCGCAGGAATTACAATTGAGAAGAACACTGCAGAGGCCAAAGAGTCCCTGACTGCGCGCAAGGCTGATGTGACAGCCGGGTCAAAGAAGCTCTCCGATGCTCTGGCCAGGGTCGATCAGGAGATGCAGAAGATCCAGGCAGTGCTGTCCAAGTACGAAGAGCAGGCCGGCGGTGCCGGGAGCGAGGGCTTTGTTCAATAAGTTCAAGGAGAAGCTATCCGGATTCAAGGAAGCTTTAGCCTCCAAGCTGCAGGAGAAGACGGCCTCTGCGACTGCTGAGCAGGTCGAGGAGAAGCCTTTGTTAGCTGAGCCTCAGGCTGTGGAGCCGGCCAAATCTGAGAACGCCGGAGCCGAGAAGGCCAAAGCAATCAATAATAAGTCTGCCAACAATAAAAGGGCTAATAATAAGGCGGAGCTCAAGGCTGAATCCAAGCCTGCGGGGAAGCCGGCAGAGAAGGCCAAGGGCAAGATATCTTTCCTGGAGAAGGCCAAGTCGCTGGTCTTTGAGCAGGAGATAGTCATTGAGGAGAAGGACTTAACTGATCCTCTGTGGGCTCTGGAGATGGCTCTTCTTGAGAGCGATGTCGCCCTTCCTGTGGCTGAAGAGATAGTTAAAAACGTCAAGGAAGAGCTTACGGGCGCCAAGAAGAAGCTGACTGCCAATACTGGAGATGTGGCTGAGGATGCTCTGCGCTCTGCACTTCTGAAAATGCTCTCCAAGGACGCCTTCGACTTCGACGAGTTCGTGGCCAAGGCCGAGAAGCCCGTCAAGATCCTGTTCGTGGGCGTAAACGGCACTGGAAAGACGACATCCATAGCCAAAGTGACCAAGTACCTTCAGGATCATGGCTACTCAGTGGTGCTGGCCGCTGGAGATACATTCAGGGCAGGGGCCATAGAGCAGCTAGAGGTGCACGCAAACGCGCTTGGTGTAAAAATCGTCAAGCACAAGACCGGAGGAGATCCGGCTGCGGTCATCTTCGATGCCATTGAGTATGCCAAGGCTCACAAGAGAGACGTGGTCCTGGCAGACACTGCAGGAAGGCTGCACACCAACATCAACCTCATGGACCAGATGAAGAAGATCGTGAGGGTAACCAAGCCCGATATGCTCATCTTCGTGGATGAGGCCATAGCCGGGAACGATGCTGTGGAGCGCGCCAGGCTTTTCAACGAGTCAGTGGCCATAAACGGGACGATCCTAACCAAGACCGACGCAGACGCCAAGGGCGGTTCTGCCATATCCATAGCCTACATCACAGGAAAGCCGGTGCTCTTCCTGGGAGTGGGACAGACCTACGGTGACCTGGTCAAGTTCGAGCCCGAGTGGCTGGTGGATAGACTTCTGGGGCAGTAACCTGCCCTGAGTCACAATTTTGCCAGGGTTTTTCTATTTTCTTAATCATCAGTCTTTTGATTATCAGTCCACAGAGATGGATATGATCATCAGTTTTATCGGCCAGATCATTGAGCATAAAGCCTGATCATCCCCTTCATGTAAAGATCGCCAAAACAAACATCCGATGTAGCATCAGAAGAAAAAGACATGGCAGCCACAAAGCTATCTTATGCCTGCAAATTCTACCCCAATCTTGCAAGGCTTAGATAACTGCATGCCATTACAGGATGAGCGGGCTTGTGCCTGCCCTGGAGACCGCGATCGGAGTCCACAGGCTTGTGGGTTGCTGTCTCCAAAATCCCTTGAGGGATCAAGCCACAGTGGCTTTAGTGGAGAGTTTATGGCGGCAGGCACATCTCGCATTCCCCTACCCCGTTAGTAACATAGTTACTAAGTAATCATCAGTAACTAAGTTACTAGTATAAAATGCTTCCCATGATCTAACAAGGGCCATTTACCCAAGCTGTAACAGACCATAGCGGACAATAACAAGTTCTCGCCTGGATTCACTATGCTTGAACACACTGCCAGCCGTGTCATCCATCGCTGTTTGGAATTGATGAGGGCATAATATCAAATCAAATCATTCAAAGTTCGCGAACTTTGGGCTGACCCTGGCAATATGATTGAGCAGGGCTAA
>DATMZB010000047.1:0-5817 GCA_035560655.1 Methanotrichaceae archaeon
CATCTATCCTTTGCCTTTCATATTCTTAAAGATTTTCAATGTGTTCAGGGATTCAAGTCTGGAGATCTCATATCCTGGAGAATATTCGTCCGTATCACCAAGCACAAACCTGAAATCAAAATCACAGGTACATAATCTGAATGAAATCAGAGACTTGCTATCTGAACTCTTGACATCCAGCCTTGAAAGCTTCAATATATGGAAGCTCAATTCTATTTCGGGAATTCACCCAAAATCGCTCTATTTTAGAGCACCCGTTCTGTGGAGGATGCGATTGAATGGCAGTTGGAGCCCCTCGTCCTGCCTGATGGCAAGGATATAATAAGGAACCGCCGTCAAGGCTCCGGCTACCACCATCTGCAGCGGATCCAGTTGCAGCGTCCCCCTTGCCAGAACTGCCAGGCAGAAGATGGGCGTGCAATAGGCCAGATACCTGACAAAGGACCGGGCGGCCCTGGATAATGATACTCCAGTCTCATTCAGGAGCCAGATGCATAGACCGGCCCAGGCAATTACTCCAACTGCTGAGAACAATGCCAGCGCAACTCTGGCATCTCCCGAGATTCCGCCGATTGCAAGAGCTGCTGCCCTGGCAACGAAGAGAGCGGCATTGAAGACAAGGAATGCGCCCTGCCTCTCAAGGACGCTGAAGAGCGCACATATCGGCGATGTTATGAAGACGAAGAAGATCCAAAGCGCCAGTATCTGGACATAGACTCCGGCCTCTGACCAGGCAGATCCATATGCCACAGTGAAGATATCCCTTCCAAGGAAGGCCAGGAGGAGTATGGGGAATATTCCTACCATCCCCAGGCGGATGAATGTGCCCTCCACCACCTCGGACAACCTTCCCTCGAACTTGGCCTCGGCCGCCTGCTGGAAGAAGACCTGGGCGATAGCGCTTCCTATGAGCGACATTGGAAGCTGGAGCACATTCATGCCCAGGGCATAGTAGCCCACCACTGTGGACGAGAAGAACATGGAGAGCAGGAAGGTCGGAAGCTGCCATGAGATGACATTCAGGAGCGCTGACCAGCTATCCAGGAGCGGGAACTTCCTGTAGCGAGCGGCTCCAGCAGCCATCTCTCTGTGGCAGAGGCTCCCTTTGATCAGGCCGCCATCATCTCTCCAGATCTGTCCTCCAAGCACCAGCACGGATACTGCAGAGCCCAGAATGCTGGCATAGATCAGGCTTCCGCCTGTTATGAATCCCGAAAGGCCTGCTCCAATCTGAAGGCCTGTCGATGCTATTGAGCTCACAATCCTTGCAATGGACAGCCGGCCATAATGCCTCGTCCTGGAGTTCCAGTAGTTCAGGGCCACGAACATGGCGCTGACAAGGACTGATAAGGGCACTAGAATCAGGTACGGCCCAAGCTCAGGGGCGTTCAGCCATAGCAGGACCCTCGACCTCAGCAGCCATGCTGCAGGAATGGTCAGAAAGCTGACTGTGACCAAGGCTACCAGGCAGACTCCAAGCAGGTTGGCTGCATCGCGGTCCTCCTTGGGCAGCATTATTGAGAGCTCATAGCGCAGGCAGGCGACAGTGCTTATGGTGACGGTAATTGAGGTGAAGATGGCCATAAGCCCAAATGCATCCGGCTTGTACATCCTGGCGAGAAACGGCGTGGCCAGGAGCATAAGCAGCTGGGCAAATATGGTTCCTCCGGCGATCTTCAGGACATCAGAGCCAAAAGTGTCGGCTTTTTTGGGCGCTGGTTTGGTTAACCTGGTGATCTCTTGTTCTTGTGCTTCCATGTTTATTCAGCTTAAATTATAGGGATTGCTTGATATCGAGCTCTTTATAAGAAGCACCATTCAATTATAAAATTATCGCCTGGCGCAGAGGCCTATCTGGTATAGGGATAATTCCTGGTTGATTGCTGAGTTGTAGCCCCAGTACATCGAGGCTGAAATAGTACCACGGATCTAGCAGGAAAGACTATCTTGCGTGGTGGCCAAGCGCTGATGCGTGAGGCAGGATGAGTAGATCGCCCTGACATCTTAAAAGACTGCGGAGAGACTCGCGAACTCACTACAGATTAGCCTTGAGATGTCTATTCCAGCACTTATAGGAATATTCAGATTTTGGGGCGCATCACCCTGATTATCGAGCTGGAAAATATGCCAGAGGTATAGCGAATCCGATGGATAGCGGTTTAATGTAAAAGGATGTATGGGATGGGTGAGATTTCCGTACGCTGGATGAACTTCAGGTTACGTTCTAGTAATGGGCCGTGCCAATGCAATCATAATGATCATTTAGATGAATGATAATCGGGTTATTCGCAAGGTGCCGAAATCTATGAGGATATTATTGCTTGTCTTGATGCTAGGTATGGTGTTGGCTGCATCCGTTCTAGGGCTACAGACTATTTTTGACGAGAAGAGCGGGAAAGACGTAGATTCGCTGATCAAAGATCTTAAGGACGATGATAGCACGATCCGAGCGAATGCCGCAAAAGCTCTTGGAAATACCAATGATACCCGAGCTGTAGAACCGCTGATCCTGGCTTTCAAGGATAACGATTGGCTTGTCCGATGGAATGCGGCATTGGCCCTCGGGAGTATCGGCAAGCCAGCCTTAGAACCATTAATCCAGGCACTCAAGGATAACGATAGCGAAGTACGAGGGAATGCAGCTTATGCTCTCGGAGAGATCAAGGATGCTAGAGCTGTAGAGCCATTAATCCAGTCTCTCAAGGATAACAATAGCAGTATGCGAGGGTCGGCTGCTCAGGCTCTTGGAATGCTCAATGACACACATGCAGTAGCACCGTTAATCCAGGCGCTCATGGATAATGACAGCAAAGTCCGAAACTATGCTGCATGGTCCTTAGGAAATATTCGGGACGTGAGAGCGGTCGATCCATTGATCGAGACCCTAAAAGATAATTCTAGTATAGTCAGATTGAGTTCTGCAGAAGCTCTGGGAAAGATCAAGGACAAGAAAGCGGCGGGTCCACTGATTTATGCTCTTAATGATACCGATTATGACGTCCGATCGAAGGCTACATGGGCCTTAGTAGACTGGACCAAGAAATTCAGCGGTCCTAAAGACGACTATTTCAACGCTGGTCGGGAAATCCATGATGGTGGGTACATTCTCGCAGGGATCACCAAGTCGTATGGTGATGCTAGTGGGGATACCTGGCTTTTGCGTACCGACTCGAATGGCACTGAGATATGGAATAAAACGTTTGGTGGATCAGGTAGAGACGAAGGCATGGATGTTCTAGAGGTTGATGATGGTGGCTTTATCGTTGTTGGTGAGACAGAATCATTCGGTTCTGGGGATAAAGATGCCTGGCTGATCAAGACTGATTCAAGCGGGAACGAGCAATGGAACAGAACGTTTGGAGGGCCAAATGAGGATATCGGCCTATCCATAAAGAAGACTAATGAGGGAGATTATGTTCTAGCTGGAACTACCGAGTCATATGGTGCGGGCAATAGAGATCTCTGGCTGATAAAGACCGACTCCATTGGCAGGGAGTTATGGAACAGGACCTTCGGCGGACCGGGTCAAGATGAAGGCTTTTCTGTCATGCTAACTCAAGATGGTGGCTACATTGTGACAGGTTATGCTACGCCTATTGGATCTGGCCAAGGAGACTTCTGGCTGATAAAGACCGATTCCAATGGGAGAGAGATGTGGAACAGGACCTTCGGTGGATCGAGCTCTAGCGAAGAAGTGGCCTTCTCGGCTGATCGTACTAAAGACGGTGGATATATAATTGCAGGTGGCAAGGACCAAAATACTTGGATTATAAAGACTGATTCAGCAGGCAGAGAGCAATGGAACAGAACCTTCGAACCGTATAAACAATGGTCCCGTTCTATGGGATTATCAGTAAAACAAACTAAGGATGGCGGGTATATCATAGGAGGCTATACAGGATCTAGCATTGAGTATTATCGGCTGGGATGGTTCTTTGATAGCAGACCATACATAATAAAGGTAGATTCTAAAGGATCTGAGGAGTGGAGCACGGTCATTGATAATCTCGGGTCTAGCAAAGCTTATAGAGTCGATGAGACGAAGGATGGAGGCTATATCATAATAGGCGATTTAGAGGAGATAGGACCCTCTATCTACAATTCATCCTATCGTGGTTGGGATGCCTGGTTAATTAAGCTAACAAGCGGTCAGTATTCGTTGGCGCCATATAAGTGAGCTAACGGGCATAGTCATTTTTTTAGCTCTTCGCTGTTGGTACTCTACCGTAGTTAAGTTGTTATATATTCGTATGTGTTTAGTCCCATAGAATAGATTGCTTGATACCGGTTCTGGTCAATGAAGACACGCCGATAATATTGAGATGTTTGTTTCAGCACTTATAGAGATATACAGATCTCGGCGCGCATACCCATGATTATCGAGCTGGAAAATGTGTTGGAATGATAGAAATGCCGCTAGGCCGTGATCCTGCATTAAAAAGCTATGTGGGATATGGGACCATAGCATGTATCGCATATGGTTGGATTACAGAAACATTAATCATTAAATTGGCTAATTTTGAGTCCATGGAGGAATATTCATTAAAGAAAAATCCATTTTTGCTCTGACAGCTTTGGCTATTTTGTGCATGTCGGCTGTGCCAGCTCAAGGCTGTGATTGGACTGGAACATGGGACTCGAACTGGGGGCAGATGGAATTCCAGCAGTCTGGAAACACCTTAACAGGGAAATACACTCATGACGATGGACGCATCCAGGGAACCATCTCGGGCAATAAATTAATTGGAACCTGGACCGAAGTCCCCACACGCAGTCCGCCAAACGATGCCGGGGATGTAGAGTTAACTCTGTCAGATGATTGTAATTCGATTAGCGGCAATTGGCGATATGGCTCATCTGGAGGATGGTCAGGAGACTGGTCGGGTACAAGAACAGGAACTCCAGCACCGGCATGTGATAGATTATTGCTTGACCTAAATGAGGGACCAAACTCAGTAGTGATTGCGAAAGTAGTGGATGCTTGTGAACACAACCCTCTGAAAGATGCAGTCCTCGATATAAGGATCTTCCACACCTATGACAAACAGCTGGACAAAGCGATTAACGGAGACTATGTGGATCTCACGCCGATGAAGACTGATGAAAAAGGAGAAGCCGCAATCCCAGTTAATGGAAATCCTGGGGATATATATCGCGTTGATGTGTATGCATCCAAAGAAGGATGGGATACGTCAGATAGCTCCATTCATATTACTATCGGCGACAATTCGGTATCTGGCTCATCGGGAGGTAATACGAATGGAGGTTCACAGCTTGTAGGCAGCTGGAATATGGCGGGACATCAGGCAGGATTTAACGATTGGGAAGCTGATTTGGTACTTAGCGAAGATGGCACGCTGAGATGGACTGAGACTAAAGGGGCAAATGTTGGTGCTACCAGGACAGGAACTTGGCGATTCGACGGAACAACTTTTACCATGAGCTGGGTCTCGCCTGATGGGGGAAAGACCATCTGGACCTCTGAGTCTGTGAGTGGAAATAGCATAAGTGGTGGAACGTACACTGTAGCGAGTGCTCCTGGTGGATCTTGGTCTGCTACCAGGGTATCTGAGGGATTTTGATAGGGAAGATCAAGATATCTCCCGCGACTATGTAGGAAGCATCTCAGGATAATAGTACGCATAACCTGAGGCTTCCTGCTACTTTTCTTTGCTATCTTCAGCCCCTAAGCAATAAATTATAACTCTGGGGGACTCTATGCTTCAGATCCTATACGATCTCAGGAGAATGGCGTGTAAGGATGTGCTGATCTATTACGTTATACCCCTCTTCGAAAATCGATTTTGTAAAGTACTG
>DATMZB010000048.1:0-8614 GCA_035560655.1 Methanotrichaceae archaeon
GCTTATTTGGCTTATTAATCTAAGTCCTCTATTTTCTGATATCAGTCTTTGCATATCATTTACAATAGATTGAGAATGAGTTCTGTGATCCCAAGATTGCTCAATTACATGAAGGCTTTGACCTTCTAATGAAATAAAAGCAATTGATCTATGCCACAGTTATACTTATATAACCTCATGATCATCTATGGCAGAATCCCTATAAGAACGCCGATATAGCGGCATGGGAGAGGGATGATGTCGATGGATGCCTCAAGAGATGTCCTAATGCCGCTGATATGCATCGCTTTGATTGCGATGGTCTCGACGGCAGGAGCCGTCGAGTTAAGCACATGTGATTTCAATAACGTCAACGGAATAGCGATGGCTGATGGCGATATATTTGCAGTAGAAACCAATACTGGTACCGGTGATCAACTGTACTCCGGTGTGTGGGCGCACGCATATGTTCCATCAGGTAACCCTGACACAAACTCAGCCGAGTCAGGTAGGACAGTCCCTGCAATGACTGAATCAAGGGACTTCACGGGCGCTGGTGCCGGCGGAAATATGTACTCTCTTGTTAACAGGTACGGATTGTCGACTGTAATAGCAAAGGCGTCCAAGACAGGCGTCCTGGGGGCAGCAGAGGCCTTCTCTGAGGTCTCATCCCAGACTGAAGCTCATGATGCTCCAACCGCAGACCAGGGAGCCGTAAGCGGCTACTCTCAGCTCACAGCCTATATCTCCCATTCAGGAACAGGAACTGCAAATGCCTTTGCATCCGGCTCATCTGATTATGCTGCCATGATGAAGAGTGGCATAGTCCAGGCCAGCGGATCTGTGGCAGGCTCAGTGGCCATCGACGCTGCCAACAACTACGGCGGAGCTGTCACCGGTGCAGCGTTCAAGGCATCTCAGTCCTATGCATCCAACTCAGGATCAACTCAGATAACCGGGTCTGAGAGCTTTGAGTACCTCTTTTTGACCTCGGGCAGAAACGCCCTGAGCGCAAAGAGCACCATCGATGGCAGGGTGTCAGGAGGTACTTCCGGCAATGGATCAGTTTCAGTATCTGGAGCCCCTGGCAGGTATGCCAGATCAGCCTCCTCGTCAACAGGCGACCTTTCAGCAACTGCTACAACCTACAAGCTCGGAGACGACATCAGGCCTGACATAATAACCACAAAACCGGCGTTTACGGCATTTATAACTCAGCTAGATAATAAACCGGCAGGAAGTACGGGAATGACGGACCCGGCAGCTCCAGGCCGATTGTATAACCTGTTCCTCGGCGGCAGGCCAGAGGCATCCGCCTACCTGCTATCCCAGAGCACAGCCGTTTATGATCCAAGCGCTTCAAGCCACAGGAGCACATCAAATGTCGAGTCATTCACTTCTGCCAGGGTCACGAGGACACTTGTAGATGCCAATGAAGTCTACGGCGCTTCATACATAAATCACGGCGCTGTTTGCGCCAGCGCTGATACGGCTTTGGCGCCCATAAAGGGCCTCCTGACATTGGCCTCTGCACACATCAGTTGCATAAACATGGGGTCCGGAGCTCACCTGATAAACCGTCTAACAGGCGGCTTGCCTGCATCTGCAGCGGACATGACAGTGATGAGCGAAATGACTGCTGGCGCTTCTGGCTCAGTAAAAGTGACAGGCGATGCCAATAAGTCCTCAACCTCAGACCCCTGGGGGGCAAACGCGCTTGTCATGGTGGAAGGCCCGTTATACTCTTCCAGCGGTACCTCGCAGGATGCCACAGGCAGCTACCTGAAAGCGGCCAATATCGGCGGCACTGTTGTGCACAATGAAGACACAATGATCATGAGCATAAACGATGCCGATATCTGGTCATGGGTCTCAGGGGATGATCCGAAATCACATGCTGAGTCCACATTCTGGGACGATCCGAACTTTGGAAGCGGGCCGACTGTAAAACTGGGCCAACATCCCACCACCAGGTCAGTAGACCTGGTCTTTCTCTCTATACAGCCCTGACTGTAATTTGCTGTATTCAGATCGATCGATGATCTTCAGCTCTGGGTAAGGCCAATGCTCTCGCCTCGAGTGCGTCCAGGGCTTCAGCTTTCTGCAGGATTTCAATCTCTTTTTCCACATTGAAAGACGGAGTTCAGGGCCCGTCTTCATCAGGGCCTTGGACCTCTCCCCTCAATATCTTTAAGTTTATTGAGAACACAGATCCGGATCAATACTGGACCATCAGTGAATATAGACCGCAAGGAGGACATATCCATGCATGCAACAAGAATCGTTCTAATGCCGCTGTGTTTCATCCAGGTCCTGAGTCTGGCAGCGGGAGCCGTCGAATTGTCGACTACTGGCTCCAACATAGCCCTTGGAGAGGCGACTGTCCAGGGGGATATATTTGCATCAGAACTTAGCTATGATAACCTGTATTCAGGTGCATGGGCTCACGTATACGTCCCCTCGGGGAATGGCGGCGTCAACTCTGGCGACTCTGAGAGGACTGTCCGGGGCAGAATTGATACCAGAACGATTACGGGTAAAGTAAATGAGTGTACTCTCACGAATGGCTATGGAGACACCACTGTCATCGCAAAGGCATCCAAGATGGGCACCGTGGGATCTGCCGAGGCCTTCTCTGAGGTATCGGCGAGGACCTGGACCTGGTGTGACTCAATCTCAGTTGGGGGACAAACAGGCGGCTACTCTCAGATCGTGGCCTACGTCTCCCATTCTGGAAACGGAAAAGCAAATGCCTCGGCGGATGGCTCCTCTGACCATGCTGCCCTGATGGATAACTGCGTGGTTGGGGCACTCGGATCTGTGGATGGGCGTGTGGCGCTCCATTCAGCCAACACTCAGGGCGGATATGTCACCGGTGCGGCATTCAAGATGTCTTATTCCTATGCAAGCTCAGGAGGAACTCCTTATGCTAAGTCCGAATGCTTTGATTATCTCTCTCTTGAATCGAGCAGAAATTCTCATAGCGGGGTGAGCTCAATCGATGGCTTTGTCACTGGTGGTGCTTCTGCAAATGGATTTGCAGCTCAATCTGGAAATCCTGGCAAATATGCCAGCTCTACCTCATCATTGACAGGAGACCTATCAGCAACTGCCGCCACGTACATGCTCGGCGACCGCATCGCACCTGGCGCAATGGCTGCACTTCCACTATACAGGGGGTTTACAACTCAATTAGATGATCAGATAGCATCAAGGAAGACAGGAATATCTATTCCGTTATACTGGATCTTCATTGGCAATGCACCAAAGGCCTCTGCCTACATCATCTCCCAGAGCGAGGCCGACTATGAGGAGCCCCCATCACCTCAAAGCAGCCTTGCACAAACGGAGTCGTTCACCTCGGCAGGCGTCACCAGGACGCTGGCTGACTCCAGAGAGGCCTATGGCGCGTCATACATCAACCAGGGCTCTCTCTCCACAAAGGCTTATACATCTTCTGAGCCTGGTGGGAGACCCATAACTCTCGCCTCTGCAGGCGTTGAGGAGATAAAAATGGGATCTGGAGCACACCTGGTCAGCCGCCTGACTGGCGCAGCGCCTGCGTCTGCTGCAGATCTGACCATAACGAGCATCATGATTGCTGCTGCTGATGCTTATGGCTTGGTAAAAGTAACCGGCAGTGCTCATAAAGCCTCAGACTCTGATCCCGGGGTGGAAGATGTGCTTGTAAGCGTTGTAGGCCCATCATACTCAGGAACGGGCACGGCCGCAGATGCTACAGGCAGCTACCTGACGACTGCCAAGATCGACGGCATAGCAGTGTACAGTGCAGGCACCTCATCTGCAGCACCTTCAACGCAGATATCCAAAAGCATGAGCAATGCCGATATCTGGTCCTGGGTCTCTGGAGATGATTCTAAATCACACGCAGAATCCTCAGCTGGGACCTCACCAGTCTTCTCCTCAGGCACGATTACAAGCACTGGTGCCACTGCCACGAGCAGATCCATCGATGTGATCTTCAGCACGGCCTAAGGCCAGATGCTCCTGCATCGACTGCGATCAGAGCTTAAGCTCTATGCTGGAGCTTTATCTCCTTTTTCACATGGCACCGCCTGGATGTCCTGGCATCTCACAGCACAACCTCGGGGTGGGTGCCTCCAATGGCGGCTGGAATGTGTGGGTTCAAATCAAGCAGCTTGGTTAGGAGCGATGTCGTCATGGGCGAGAGCGACCTGGATCTCCTGGGCCGGGATGGCACGGGCTGGATTGCTGGCCTCCCAATGAGCGGTATATGGCTTCCAAATGAGGTCGTCGGAAATGGCGACGCCGGGAGCTGGGGGGTGGCAGTCGATAGGATCTGGCTCGACGATGTTGATTCTCCCTGGCCCATGAGATAGGTTCGTCAGGACTGCCATTGCAATAATATGAGTATCCCTCTTGAAAAATTCGAGATGCTCTGAATCTGTGCTGTGGAGATCTTTATAACCCTTGAGCATTCAAGGCCTGGTCCCTGATATGAAGCCAAGTAGTGGCGACAGAACGGAGGGACAATTTAGATGAATGCATTAAGAATAGCTCTAATACCGCTGATCTGCGTCCTGGCCGCGGGCCTGGCTGCAGGAGCCATTGATTTGACGAGTACTGGCACAAACACAGCCATAGGAGACGCATCTGTTCAGGGCGATGTTTTCAGAATAGAAGATATAGATGGTTATGGCATGCTGTACTCTGGCGTATGGGCTCACGTATACATTCCACCAGGGACTGCCGGCTTCAGCTCTGGCGATTCTGAGAGGACAGTCCAAGCAAGGACTGAGGTCAGGACGTTTGAAGATCAATCCAACACGTACGAGCTCGAAAATGGCTACGGCGATTCTACAGTAATAGCAAAGGCATCCAAGACAGGCGTTTTAGGCCTGGCTGAGGCATTTTCTGAGATCTCGGCTCATTCTTGGGGTTATGATACGTACGGTGGATCTGATCAGGGGTATGTAGGTGGCATTGCAGATCTCACAGCTTACGTCTCTCACTCAGGTACTGGAACTGCAAATGCCTCTGCAGAAGGCTCATCCTATTACACATCTAACATTGAGACAGGCGTGGTCCAGGCCAGCGGATCTGTAAATGGTACAGTTGCCCTGGATGCATCCAACAACTACGGCGGATCTGTCGCAGGAGCAGCCATCAAGGAATCTCGGTCAGATGTATATTCATATCTTTTATTGCCAGAGTCTAACTCAGTTAGCCTAGAGTACCTATCACTAACATCAGGCAGATACTCAGAGAGCGCCCCGAGTATCATAGATGGCAAGGTATTGGGAACTGGTTCATCAATAGGATTCGGAGGAGTTGATGGAGATCCTGGCAAGTACAGCTTCTCTCAGTCATCAACAAAAGGCGATCTATATTCAACAGCCTCCACATACAAGCTCGGAGATTCTATCGTGCCCTGCAGGGTAAATACGGTTATATATTGGCCGGGCATGGTGACTCAGCTGGATGGTCTGATTGGGACTCCAGATACAGGGAGAACTAGCCAGTTATATCCATCATTCATAGGCAGTACGCCAAAGGCATCAGCCTACCTTATCTCTCAGAGCAAAGGCAAGTATTACCCTACAAACGGCATTCACTACAGTATTGCAACAACCGAGTCATTCACATCATCAAGCGTTACAAGGACGCTGGCTGACTCAAATGAGGCCTATGGCGCGTCATACATATATAATGGTGATATCTCCACAGCAGCTCACACATCTTCTAAGGCAGGAGCCAGCCCCATAACTATGGCCTCCTCTGAAGTGAGCGAGATATTCATGGGCTCTGGAGCACACCTCATCAGCCGCCTGACAGGCGCCGCACCTGCGTCAACTGCAGACCTGACTGTGGAGAGCATCATGGCTGCCGATGCTTCAGGCTCAGTAAAAGTGACAGGAAATTCTCAAAAGAAGATGGTCACTGTGGTAGGTCCATCCTATTCACCGAGTGGCACCTCTGCAGATGCCACAGGCAGCTACCTGACCGCAGATAAGATCGGCGGAACTGCAGTACACATCGCAGACCCGACCTTTACAGCAGCTTCAAAGCTCATCGCCGATGATATCTCTGAGATCGATATCTGGTCATGGGCATCTGGAGATGATCCGAGATCGCATGCCGAGTCGTCGACAGGGCTCTTCCCATTCGTGTCCACACCTGTATACACATCCGATCCGGCAGGCGTGGTAGGCGTGACAGAAGGCCCGACTGCAACCAGTGGAGCTACAGCCACCTCCCGGTCTATTGATACCGTCTTTAAATCCTCTATATAGGCTGGTCGAGCCTCATCTGAGGCTTAACCATCTTTTTTCAGAGGCTATCCCAGTTCCAAAATCAGGTCAAACCCTTTGTATCAGGCAATTGAAATTGCTGGCAAATAGATGGAAGATTGGGTCGGTTCTGTGGAGCCTTCTAAGGGATATATTCTCTGCCCTGGGGAGGAACGGTGGCGTTGGAGTCCTCAGGCCGGACCTGGAGGCGAGCAGCACATGGGTTCCGGTGAGGTCGTCGGGAATGGCGACCGCCGGGATCTGGGGGTGGTGGTCAATAGGATCTGGCTCGATGGTGTTGATTCTCCCTGATCCATGAAATTATTTAAGATTGAATATACTAGCGATTGAATATCTCAAGGCAGACTACCCGCAGACAACTAACCCAATTATCCACAGATTCAATGCCGGGAAATGCGATATATCAAGGCCACTAAAGGACATTAGACCGCGAAATGCCTTCAGGACTTTTTGGGTTAACGCCGATGTTCTGGGCTAGTCTCAAGGCCTTGGTCCAAAAATCCGGATGCGCTTTCCCAACCGTCAGCCTGAGGCTTCGGGGCAATCCTTTGAAGTAAACCCGGGGATGGGTCCTTCCAGCTTCGCCCGCTGTGACGGCATTATTCATGGAGATGCGGGCCAGACAGAAGCACACGCGGGACTGTTTATCATCTGCATTCAAGCCTGGGGTGCTTCTGGGATGCGCATGCAGGAGCGCAGATTTTTGCTCCCGATCTGCGCTTTCAATGAGGTCCTCAAATTTTCAGATCTGTCCATATGCAGTTCTGGGATAGCTGCAGCCTTGTTGCAGCGCACAATCTCTGATTGAGCCTCCAGTTATGCTTGATTATCACTTTAGCGGCATTACATGTCGCGTCCCATGAGTCTTTCATTGTCCAGGCGATCTTTGGAAAAAAGTTTGGATATGATTTTCATCTGTGATGCCGTAGAGAGCTTTAAATTCTTAAGCATGCAACATGAGCCCATAATAGTGCGCCAAATAATGGCGACATCATGGAGGGATAATGTAGATGAATGCTTTAAGAATAGCTCTAATATCAATGATCTGCATCCTTGCTCAGGTTCTGGCGGCATGTGCCGTCGAGCTCTCTGAGACTGGCACAAATACCGTTACTGGTGCCGCGATTGTACAGGGAGATATATTCGCATTACAGCCCAGCCCCGACACGCTGTACTCGGGCATGTGGGCCCACGTATACATCCCGGAAGGGAACGATGGCGTCAATGCCGGCAGCTCGAAGAGAACGGTCCTGGCCAGAACAGAATCCAGGCCGGCAGGCTCTGTGAATGAGTACACTCTAAAGACTGGTTACGGCGATTCTACAGTAACCGCAGAGGCCTCCAAGTCGGGCGCCCTTGGAACTGCTGAGGCCTTCTCTGAGGTCTCGGCTGTGTCTGTGGCTTATGATGGCAATTCCACTGACGAGGGCGGGGTATACGGCATTGCTGCTCTCACAGCCTACATATCCCACACTGGAACCGGAACTGCAAACGCCTCAGCAAATGGCTCTGCTGACTATGAAGCCCTGATGAATAACAGCGTTATTCAGGCCAGCGGGTCTGTGGCAGGCTCAGCAGCACTGGGTGCGGCCAACAGCTATGGCGGAACAGTAACCGGCACAGCATTGAAGGTATCTGAATCCACAGCAGATTCTCTTTCCGCTGCTCCTTATGCTGATTCTGAGTGCTACGGGTATATCTCGCTCCAGTCCGGCAGAAACACCCTGAGCGCAGAGAGCACAATCCATGGCAATGTCTCGGGGAGCAGCTCAGGCATGGGACTTACAGTCATGCCAGGAACTCCAGGCATGAATGCCAGCTCCCAGTCATCAACAGAGGGCAATCTGTTTGCGGTTGCCTCCACGTACAAGATTGGAGACTCAATCAAGCCAGGTGAAATAACCGCACATACATTCTACTCGGACATGATAACCCGGCTCGACGACCTGACTGCAGCAGAGACAGGAGCCAAGACTCCGCTGTACGAGCAGCTCCTGAATGGCAGCACGACAAAGGCCTCAGCCTACCTGCTGTCCCATAGCTGGTCTTGTTATAGCTCCAATAACAGCTCAAGTGCACCACCTCACCAGAGCTTTGCACAGACAGAGTCGTTCACCTCAGCAGGCGTCACGAGAGAACTAAATGATGCAAACGCTGCCTACGGCGTGTCATACATAAGCAACGGTGCTCTCTCCACTGATGCCTATACATCATCTGCAGGAAACAGCCCCATAACTCTCGCCTCTGCGGGCGTTGAGGAGATAAAAATGGGCTCTGGAGCACGCCTCGTCGGTCGCCTGACAGGCGCCTCACCTGCATCAACTGCAGACCTGACTGTGGAG
>DATMZB010000049.1:0-2543 GCA_035560655.1 Methanotrichaceae archaeon
CTACAGCCAGAAGCAGCAGCACTACCAGCCCAATGACCTTGGCGGCAGAGACCGCCAGCGATCCTGAGGATGATGATGGGAGGATGTGAGAGAGCAGTCCTGCCCGCCTTCCATGAGGCTCCAGGAGATCATCGGCTTCAAATGAGTCCTCCTGGTAGTAGTCTGAATAGTTATCCTGACGTGGCGGCTCATCTGCATGGCGGGCACTGGAGATATGCTCATAGCTGATGCCCTGGGATCGGATGATTATGGGCTCGCGCTTGACATCGCTGCTGATCCTGATCTCTGGCTCTGGAGCGGCATACCTTATAGATTCAGTCTCATGACCTTCAGACTTTCCGGATGCATCCTCTTCAAAGGCAGGTTCTCTGGCCCGATTGGGCGATGGCATGCAGGCCATATGGGCATTCAAGGGCACAAGACATGCCTGAGCTGAGGCTGTGATCTTATAGGGGTCCTCATAGAACTCCTCTAAGACCAGATCATCTGCATCTGAAGATTTTGCGGAGGCCACTGTGATATCCATTGAGATGGCCTCTGCATAGACAGGCCTGTCAGATGCAAGACCAGACATAGAACTGGACTGCGACGGACCCGGCGCTTCCCAGACCTCCTGTGCTGCAGAGCACATCTCAAATGACGGCCCTGAGATGATCTGATCCTGATCCGAGCTGGCTGGACCGCAGTCCACAAGGTCGTCTATCCTGGCGGCCTTGTTCAGACGCCTCATCTCTGGAAGTCCGGCAGGCCCGCTCTCTATCAGCGTCAAAGAGCCATCCCAGGCATAGATCCAGTCGGTCCTGTCCACTCCCGATAGGGAATTTTTGACCAGGACCCAGCCTATGAGGAGGAGAACAGACCTGTGAGCCCTGTAGCCCAGCAGGTCCGCCACCTCTGGCTGGTCCGATCCAGTTCCGGCCTCAACCAGCTTGTCAAGGAGCTTGGATGCCTTTGATGTCAGGAAGGCGCTCTCGCGTCCGAGCTCAGTCCCGCAGAGGTCGAACCTCTTCTCGGCCCTTCTCAAATGTGATGACGCAGACCTGATCTGCTCTGAGGGGTCGCGCCTCCTGGACTCCTCCATGACCGCGCCGCTTAAGCTCTGGAGCCCGTCAAAGAGGCACTTGCAGGCCTCATACGACTCTATGGGACATCCATCTCCCAGGTGAGGCGCGCCTCCCATCAGGTACTCTATTGCCTCTGCAACAGACCTCATCATCTTCCAGGGCTCGTTCCTGGAGAGGCCTATGGCCCAGACGCCCCTCATCCCCGTGAGATTGCGCTTGAGGGCCTCAAGCTGGTTCTTCTCTCGGCCTGATGAGTTGGCAATAGCTCCATCCAGTGCAGATGTGGCTCTCTCTGACAGGGCCACGGCCTCATCGTCCTGGCACCCGTCCTGGAGCCTGGACATGTATGACATGGACCTGGCAATGCTTGCTGCCACCTTGATCTCGGGCAGGGCGAAACCGGGGAATGAAGAGAGCTCAGTGAAGCGGTCGGATGCCTTGGCATAGTACTGGTAAGAGAGCCTGACCAGCTCCTCTGGCTTCTTGGCAGGCTTTTCATAGCCGATCGCCTGCTGCAGGTACTTCCTGCCCATTATGCTGTATGTTGCGGCAAGGCTTGCAATCGCGTTCTGATATACGGGATGCATGTCCCTGCGCATCTGCTTCAGGCTCCTCTCCAGGGCATCCCTGGCTGCAGAGAGCTCGGCCTTGTCCAGGTACATCCTTCCCATGTTGGAGAGGACTATCCCTGATGACTGGGGCTGGCCCAGGTCGTCGAAGATGGATATGCTCCTGTTGAAGTGCCTTATGGACTCGTCCCATGCCCTGGTCTCTGCCTTTATCCTGCCCAGGCGTTCCAGCACCCAGGCTGCAGACCTTTTGTCCCCTAAGCCCTCGAAGGCCTTGAGGCAGCGCTCGTAGTATAACTGAGCTAAATCTCTCTCACCCATCTCGGCATAGATCCTGCCAAGCGATCCTGTCATCTGGGCCATGCCGAACTCGTCTTTGAGATCCTCAAAGGCCTTGAGGCTCTTGTAGCAGTAATCTATAGCCTTCTCCCAGTCGTAGCTGCGTCTGTAGGCAGAGCCGAGGTTGCCGAGGACATGGGCCATGCCGCTTCTGTCTCCAATAGCATCGAAACCGTCGGCGGCCTTCTTGTAATAGGCAGCAGCTTTTGCAAGGTCTCCCTGGCGGGCGACTACCTGGCCAAGGTTGTTGTAGAGAACCGGCCTGAAGTTCTGGTCCTGGGAGAGGGACATGGATTTGTTGTAGCATTCTAATGCCAGATCCAGTATGCCCACCTGACGGCATATATCTCCCAGCCTCTTGATCTCATAAGCATCCTTGAGACACTCTGCCAGCTTCTGGCAGATCTCCTCATCGATCTCTCCTTTTTTGGAGTCCTCCAAGAGCTGGCCCACAAGCCCGGCACAGGACCCGGTGACGGACCTGGGGGTGATTGTGTGGAGGACCTCCCTGCCCTTGGAAAAGGACTCGTATATCTCCTGCAGAACGATAAGCTGATCCATAGAATATTAG
>DATMZB010000050.1:0-6798 GCA_035560655.1 Methanotrichaceae archaeon
ACTATAGGCTCTCCCAGGCAGTTTATCTGGACGAAGCCGTACCTTTCGAACTGGACCACATTGCCAAGCTCGGTCGCAATCCCAGGCTCTCCAATCCCCTGGTCGATACCGTCAGGCTTCATGACCTTGATTGCCAGGCCATTGACTGGTGCCCAGTGAATGATGCGAAGCTTCCTTTCGCGGGCCGTATCAGGATTGACATCAACCAACCTGGCCCTGGCAGGCTCAATGCTGGTGAACTCTATATTGCAGAAATCCTTCAGCCTTACCTGATCCCCGGCCTTCAAATTCTCCAGATCGCTCTTGCATACCAGGACCCTGTTCCCGGCCTGCAGGTCTCTAAAGCCACGTGATTCAGTTGGGTGCAGCGGCGCCATGACCCTCTCAGGCACACCATCTCCATCGATCTCAAGCTCCGCCGGATCCCAGACGAAGAAGTATCGATTGGCCTTGGTATCGATTATCTTTCTGTTCTCGGCATAGATGGTATCCATGCTGATGCTGATATCCGTCTCGCCCACGCCCAGGTCTATCATGAACTTGCGCAGAGCCTCAGGCTGGATGCCCCTGCATCGCATGGCCCTCACAGTGGGCACTCTCGGGTCGTCCCAGCCTGTGTACTCCCCGGCCTCTATGGCCTTCCGAAGCTTGCTGGTGCTGAATGAGCCGAACTGGTGGATCTTGATCCTTCCCCAGTGTACCACCTTGGGATATTTCCAGCCCATGTGGTTATAGAGGTACATCTGCCTGCTCTCGCTATCCATGAGGTCTTTTCCCCTCAGGATGTGTGTGGTGCCCAGAAGGTGGTCCTCAACAGCAGACTCGAAGTCGAGGAGCGGCCAGACCTTGTACTTGGATCCCACATGGGGATGAGAGGCTGTGACTATCCTGAATGCTGCCCAGTCGCGTATGGCAGGGTCCTTATGGGACATATCAGTCTTGACCCTTAGAACCGCCTCTCCTTCTTTCAGTTCCCCGCTCAGCATCTTCTTCCAGAGGACCATGTTCTGCTCTGGTGAAAAATCCCTGTGGGTGCAGGAGATGCCCTTGTCTTTGTGCTCTTTGAATACCAGCTGCTCGCATGAGCAGACATATGCTCCGCCGCGCCTTATGAGCTCTGCAGCGATCTCATAGTACATTGGAACCCTTTCGCTGGCGATGATCACCTTGTCAGCGTTAGCTCCTAGCCATGCGCAGTCCTCCAGGTACCAGCCATAGGCCTCGGGCATTGGCCGCTTCTTGACCGGATCCGTGTCATCGAAGCGTATGATAAATGTGCCTCCATACTTGCGCACGTACTCGGAGTTGATGATTATCCCGCGGGCGGACCCAAGCGTTGGCGGTCCATTGGGGTTTGGAGCAAACCTCATCACCACTCCATTCTCAGCTCCTTCAAGTGGCGGCAGTCCCTTCAAGGGCTCCTTTCGTTCAGAGAGCTCCTGTATGAGCTCGGGCGCTATCTTTTCCAGGCGCTTTTGCCATTCATCGGGGTTGCCTCTGGCCACCTCAGCCAGAACAGATCCAATTATTGGCCCCATCTCCTTTGCCCTGGAGCGAAGCTCAGGATGCTCGCCCATGAGCTTACCCATGACAGCTCCCGCATTGGGAGCAGCTTTGTACTTCACCGCATTCTGTAGAGCATACTTCTCAACGAGCTCCCTGATCTCTGCCATCCAAAGTCTCCTTTTAACCAATGCCTGCATGTTTTGCAGCCGAGAAGAGCTGATGTTGATCTTTATACTTTAAGCTGATTGCCAAGAGCATCGCGTATCATCCTGGCGTGGTCGAAGGCCAGCTCCGGCAGACCGTCCAGCTGAAATACCTCTGCGGACCTGGCGTCTGAGCCGGATCGAAGCTTTCCACGGCCCTCGGCCAGATAGCATATCGATACCACATGTCCCCTGGGATCGCGACCGGGGTCCGAGTAGACTCCAACCAGTTTCTTGATATCTATCTTCAGGCCAGTCTCCTCAGATGCCTCCCTGGCAACTGCGTCTTCAACGCTTTCGCCCACCTCCACAAAGCCTCCTGGAAGTGCATAGCTGCCCTGGAATGGCGGGTTCTCCCTTCTGATCAGCACAATGCCTCCTTTATACAGGATTATGGCATCAACCGCTAAAAGTGGCGTCTTCATATCTCGAAACCTTCAAGTAGAAGTTTTAATCCAAGAATGCCGAAAGGCTTATATTCGTCAAATGCCGTATATGGGTTAAGCAAAGGTCGATTAGGTTTTTAATCTCCCTCCTTTACCCTACATCAAATCGGCTTTTGCTTTCTTTTCTCTGTACGTCTGCAACCGCCATCATAATACTTTCGATAGACAGAAGCAGGCCTGCTGGGTGGATAATGCCGTTTCACATAATCAAGGTTGGTGGCAGCCTGATTGATACTGCCAGGGAGCTGGTGGTCGCGCTATGCAAAAAGCCTCGGCTGGATGTGCTCATAATCCCCGGAGGCGGGCCCATGGCAGACCTGATAAGAGACCTGTCTATCAGGCACCAGATCTCAGATGAGGCTTGCCACTGGATGGCAGTTCTTGCCATGGAGCAGTATGCTCACTTCCTGGCAGATGGAACTGATGCTGCCCTGACTGCAGAGATAAAGCGGCCTCAGGGCCTGGCAGTGCTCATGCCCTACCAGGCATTGCAGAAGGATGACCGGGGAATAGATCACAGCTGGGACTACACCTCTGATTCCATAGCAGCCGTGGTCGCTTCCAGGCTGGAGATGGATTTCATTAAGGCCACAGATGTCGACGGCATCATTCTGGATGGTCGGCTGGTAGAAGAGATCTCTGCCAGGGAGCTGATGGGAGTGGAGACCTGTGTGGATCAGGGCACGCTCCTGATCCTTCAGGAGTCAAGAAGGTGCTGCAGGGTTTTGAATGGATCATGCCCTGAGGCCTTCATCTCTGCCATGGAAAGAGGCGTGGGCGGAACGCTTATTAAAGGGTAGATCGCAAGTTCCGAGGTCACGTCCTTTCAAGGAAAGTCGTCATCCATGGGAAAGTTTATACCATGTAATACATCATTCAGAAGCGAGGAAATATGAGCGAAGAACCGGTCAGATGCATATCATGTGGTGTTACGCTGATTGGAGCTGGCGGAGTGAAGTTCCCCTGTCCAAGCTGCGGCACCTTGATCGCCAGATGCAATAAGTGCAAGAAGCAGAGCAACTCCTTTACCTGCAAGAACTGCGGGTTTGCAGGTCCGTAGGTGGGTTTATGGGAGAGGTAGCTGCAAAGATCAGGGTCATGCCTGAGAGCGCAGAGCAAGATCTGAATAAGCTCAAGGAAGATTTGAAGAGCGCGATTCCACCCATAGCCAAGCTGCACGGCATTGTTGAGCAGCCCATTGCCTTCGGCCTCAAAGCCCTAATAGTCATTGTCATACTGGATGACAAGAAGGGCGGCATGGAGGAGACAGAGGCTGCCCTGGCTAAAGTTCCAGGCGTGGAATCAGTTGAGGTAGAAGAGGTAGGTCTCCTCTAAACCTCTTTACGGGCTTGTAGATCAGCTGGTAGATCGCTATCTTCGCAAGGTAGAGGCCGCGGGTCCGAATCCCGCCAAGTCCATTTTTCCGTATCAGACATCAGTGCTTGGCACGAATTCTATCTCAATTACCGGCCCCTCTTCTGCAGTGTAGGTCTGAAGGAACCCACCGCACAGAGCGAACATCCTCTCAAAGAACCTGAGTCCTCTATCGCCCACGGGATGAGCCTGGCAGCCGTCCAACCCGGATATGCGCACGTTCACCCAGCCTTCGTTAGACCAGGTATCAACACGGATTTTCCTGGCACCGGTACCTGCCAGCCTCTCCAGGACATCTATCAGGGCATCAGAAAAGCGCTCCTTATCCATGCGCACCTGAGGCAGGCTGTGGCCTTCATTGAAGGAGAGAGCCACCTGCTCGAAGAGGTCTATGTGGGCGATCCTGGCCTTGAGCGCCCAGAGATAGTCCTCATCACTCTCAGCCTCGAGTATAGCCTCGTCCTCATAGGGCTTATGCTTCACGTGCTCCAGCACTTCTTTCATGAGCTCATTTACATCCACATCGGACACGTAGTATGGAGGCCTAAATCCGCGGTATGTGATTGTGTAATCGTTCAGCATCCTGCCGGCCCTGGTCAGCAGAGATTGGTCCAGCATGGACCCAATCCTCTTGCTCTCAAAGATCTTGTCCAGCCTTCCCACTACCTGGCCCGCCTTGTGTACCAGCTCAATGTCGAGCCTCTTTCCTGCATGAAGCTCAGACACAAAGGTGTTGAAGTCAGCGAAGAGCTCGTCGATCTTATCGGCATCCAGGAGAAATTTGGCGTCCTCAGCCTCGGCCTCCTCCTCCAGCTCGCCCAGGATGTGGGATATATAGGTGAGCCTGCCTGCTATTATGACAAAGAGCCTCTCCAGCTCTCTCATCAGGTCCTCAGCATAGGAGGCGATGGTCTTTGCCCACATCGGGCTTACCTCCTCGACTCCAGATAGCGCGGCCACCTGCTTATGCATGGCTTTCAGGGCGCTCCAGGCTTTATCGGCATCGATGTTCCTTCCATGCCCACAGCAGCAGAGCTTTATCTTCAGGTTCTCCAGCATCCAGATTACCTTCTGGATGGAGTTCAGGAGATCAGGCTGGGACCAGCCATATGCACCAGCCATTCCTGGATTTGGGGCAAAGAAGATATCGCCAATGAAGAGGATGCTACCCGTGCGCATGCATATGCTGTCCGGGCTGTGCCCTGGTATGTGGTAGATCTCCATCTGGTCTCCGCCACCCAGGTGGATGGCCCGGCTCTCAATCAGAGAACCATGGGGTGCCACAGTGGATCTGAGGTCATAAGAAAGCCTGGCCCCATCGAAGTTCATCTCCATCTCGCCGATCTTTCCAATGTCCTGGTCTGAGAAGAGCCTGATATCGACAGGAGTCTTTGCGACCTGCCTTCTCAGTATATGCCATAGGGTCAACTTTGAGTCCCCGCCCTGCAGAGCTGAAGCTCCCTTCTCCTGGGCTGCAATCAGAATTCTGCCAAGGCCTTTGAACTCCTCCAGCCTGCCCAGCTGGTAGCAGTGGTCCACATGCACGTGTGTCAGGTAGATCACTACAGGCCTTTTGGCCTGGTCCTGCAGGAATGAAATCTTCTCAACGAGGTGGTCCATCTGATCATCCAGGCCGCCTGGATCTATCAGGGCTATCTGGTCTTTTGCAGACAGGATATAAGAGTTGGACGACATGAGATCTATCTTGCGGATGTATGGATAAATCTCGACCTCCTTGCATCCTGGTAACGGTTGCAGGACCTGGGACTCTATAACAATTATACCTCCTAAGAAAGCGCTTTGAACCAGAGGATTAACGGCATATTTAATTGTTATGTAGGCTGGTCTAAATAAGGATCAGCGGATCATCTCCAGAGGTATGCGGCCGTCGTAAACCGCTGTGGCCACGAGTGCACCTTTAAACCCCAACTCATTTAAGACCTGCAAATCCTCAGGCCCTTTCACTCCTCCTCCGAGGATGAGAGGATGACAGCTCACTGATGCGGCAGCCTTCAGAAAATCCCTGTCAATCCCCGAGGAGGTTCCAACCCTATCCAGCTCCAGGAGTATTATTTCCCGTACCTGGAAGCCGTTGAGCTCTCTTAGAACATCCAGCGGATCAAGCCTCAGAGATACATCCCTGGTCAGGACCTTGCGCTCGAACATATCTATGCTTATTGTGACATCCCTGATGCCTGATGCAGCCTCTATGAGCTTGAGGGATGCAGTCTCAGTCCCAAGCACAGGCCGCACGGATCCTGGAAGCTCATCTATCTGGCTCTGACTGGAGATTCCCATATCTGCCATGAGATCGGTTCTCTTTGAGATCTGCTTTATGACCTCCAGGTTATCTCCAGATCCAGTCAGCCTGTTCAGGTCTGCTACATAGGCCTCTCTGGGCCTGATCTCCTTAATGACCTCCAGAGGGTCCGAGCTCTTGGTTAATTTACTATACCTATCTATGGGCTCGTACCTGGACCTCTGGCCTCGGACTGCATGGACTACCAAGCCATTAAATACATCAAGAACAAAGACGCATGGCACGTATTTCTCTCGGGAAAGGATGGATATGAGGTTATTGGTCAGCCCAATGAATATTGAAGAGGCGAAGAAAGCGATAGCCGGAGGCGCAGATATTCTTGATGTTAAGAACCCAAAAGAGGGCTCTCTGGGAGCCAACTTCCCCTGGGCCATAAGGGAGGTTGTGGAGCTGGCTGCTGGCAGGATGCCGGTTTCTGCAACCATTGGCGACCTGGATTACAAGCCCGGGACTGCCAGCCTCGCGGCACTGGGTGCTGCTTATGCCGGAGCGGACTATATCAAGGCCGGGCTCCTGGGAGTCAAGACCGCTGATCAGGCCGAGGATATGATGGACAAGATCGTCCATGCAGTCAAGTCCTTCGATGAGAAAAAGAAGGTCGTGGCCTCTGCCTACTCAGATTTCAAGAGGGCAGGCTCCATAGATCCTTCCATCCTTCCAGAGATCGCAGGAAGAACCGGCGCGGATGTGGTCATGGTGGACACTGCTGTAAAAGACGGAAGGCCGACATTTGATTTCATGAGCGAGGACGACCTGAGGAGCTTCATATCCAGCGGCCGCTCTTTCGGCTTAGAGGTGGCCATCGCCGGGACCATAGGCTTCCAGCACCTGGACCTTCTCAAGAGCATAGATCCAGATATCATAGGCGTGAGAGGCATAGTCTGCGGCGGAGATAGACGGTCCTCAATCAAGGCCGATCTAGTGAAGAAGCTCAAGATGGCCCTTGAGT
>DATMZB010000051.1:0-4168 GCA_035560655.1 Methanotrichaceae archaeon
TCTTGAACATATCCGCTCCTCCCCGAATATCTCAAATCTCATAAGTTTTTAATATCTTCCAATTCCATTAAATGTTATGCTGACACAGGACGAGGGAAAGGCCGCAGTAAAGATGGCAAGAGAGGCGCTGACCAACTACATATCCAAGAAAGCCCGGACAAAGCCTGAGAACCTGCCTGAAGTGTTCAATGAGAAGCGGGGCGTCTTCGTGACCCTGCACGAGGAGGGCGAACTGCGTGGATGCATAGGCTATCCAGAGCCGATACTTCCCCTGGGAAGGGCGATCGTAGACTCGGCCATAAACGCAGGAGTGAACGATCCCAGGTTCCCGCAGGTCAGGGAAAGTGAGCTTAACAGGATAGAGATCGAAGTGACAATCCTCACAAAGCCCGAGCCCTATAATATCCCAAAGAGCCAGCTTCCGGAGGCTGTGAAGATAGGCTGTGACGGCCTGATAATAACCAAGGGGATGTTCTCAGGGCTGCTCCTGCCCCAGGTGGCCACTGAATGGGGATTTGATCCTCTTGAGTTCCTGGGCCAGGTCAGCGTCAAGGCAGGCCTGCCCGCAGATGCATGGCTTGACGAGGATGCAGAGATACAGCACTTCCAGGCCCAGATCTTCACAGAGGTGGCTCCAGGAAGAGAGGTAATTGAGAAGAACATAGCAGGCGCCTCCTGCGGCAGCTGATCTTTATCCATACAGGATCTACTGGCTCACTGTCTCTGGCGATGCCTTGAGAAGATGGTTCTTATACTTATCCAGGGCGCCTTTGAGCTCATCCATCTGCACGGGCTTTGAGAGGTAGTCGTTCATGCCCGCGTCCAGGCACCTCTCCCGATCTCCTTTTACAGCGCAGGCGGTCATGGCTATGATCCACAGGTTGTTCTGCTGGGCCTGGCGTATGGCCCTGGCAGCCTCCATGCCATCCATCTCAGGCATCTGTATATCCATCAGGACCACGTCATACTTCCGGATCTTCAAGGCCTGAAGCACCTCCAGGCCATTGGAGGCCACATCTGCGCTGTATCCCATGCGTTTGAGCATATACAGTGCCACCTTCTGGTTCACGGCATTGTCCTCAGCCAGAAGTATGTTTACTCCGGCATCGGCTTTGGGCGCTAGCTGTACTGCTGTGATCTCCTTATCAGGCACGGCAATGAACAACCCTGTGAGCAGGTCGTAGAGAGCGGATGGCTTGATTGGCTTGTACAGGTAGGTATCGCCCGTGCCGTTGCATCCGCCGGGCGCTATCAGAATTGTCACTGGAACGCCGCGTGAATGCAGCTCATCCCTGAGCTGCGGGCAGGCACTGTGATTGGTGCCAAGAATTGCAGCATCAAACCTGTCATGGCGTGCCAGATCCAGGGCCTCTTGTGGAGAGGCCACGGCCTTGCAGACCGCAGACCAGGACTCCAGGTACCCGGACAGTATCTGCAGGTTGGTCTTGGACTCATCCAGGACGAGCAGCCTCTTTCCTGCCAGGTGGGCCTGTGACCAGTAGAGCTTGGCATCTTCTGGTGCCGCCTCAGCTTTGATTGTGAAATGGAACCTGGACCCCTCTGAGGGAATGCTCTCTGCCCAGATAGATCCGCCCATAGCCTCGACCAGGCGCTTGCTTATCGCCAGGCCCAAACCCGTTCCGCCATATTTGCGGGTCGTGGAGGCATCGATCTGTGAAAATGACTGGAAGAGGCGGCCTCTCAGCGGCTCTGGTATGCCAATGCCTGTATCGCTGACGATGAAATGCAGCCCGGATTCATTATAGGAGGCTGAGATCAGGATCTCTCCTGAAGAGGTGAACTTCACTGCATTGCTTACCAGGTTTATCAGTATCTGTCGCAGCCTCACCATATCTCCAACGACCATCTCTGGAACCGATCCGTCCATGATATAGGCAAGATTCAGCCCTTTTTCACCGGCTTTGGCTGCAAACAGGTCAAGAGAATCCTCTATGCAATCTCTCAGGTAGAATGGCTGGTGTTCCAGCTCCAGCTTTCCGCCGTCTATCTTTGAGAAGTCCAGGATGTCGTTGATTATGGCGAGGAGGGCGTCGCCACTTCCCTTGATGGTCTGGGCATAATCCCTCTGCTCATGGGTCATCTCGGTATCGAGGAGAAGCCCGGTCATGCCTATGACTGCATTCATTGGTGTTCGAATCTCGTGGCTCATATTGGCCAGGAACTCAGACTTGGCCCTGACAGCAGCCTCAGCAGTCTCTTTGGCACGCCGAAGCTCATCTTCGGCCTCTTTTCTCTCAGTTATGTCGAAGAGGATCCCCTGGATCATCAAAGGCTTATCAGACCCATCCCTGACCACCACGGCCTCGTCCCGGAACCATATCGCCCGGCCGTCGCGGGACGTGACCCGAAACTCGGCTGTGAACTTCTGGCCGCCCGCTCTCCTCATGGCCATGGCCTCAATCACCCTGCCTCGGTCGTCAGGATGGAGGCTGTCGCGCCAGATGGACGGCTCTATCCTGTAGTCCTCAGGAGAGAAGCCAAGCAATGTCTTGACCTGGGGGCTCAGGTACAGCATCCTGGTGGTGTCCTCAAGGCCTGTGACATAGGTAATGGCCGGGATCTGCTCCACCAGCATCCTGTACTTGGCCTCAGCCCTGGTGAGCCTCTCCTCGACCATCTTCCTCTCTGTGATATCGCGTATGGATGCTATGGACCCAACAGGACTGCCGAGGCCGTCGAAGAGAAGAGATGCCTTTACCCAGAGGTATGCGCCCCGGCCGCTGTATAAAGAGGGCACAAATGCCTCCGCATACAGGTTGTCTCCTTTCCTGTCCAGGTAAATGTACTCAGACCTGTCAATCTCCTTGGACTCAAGTATCTGGTCTATGAGCATGGGCCTGGGATGGCCGTAGAAGGGAACTGCACAGGCATAGCCGTCCTTGCCTATCATCTCCAATTTGGGGACGCCTGTCAGCTCCTCTATGGCCCGGTTCCAGGCTATGACCTTCCTGTCCTTATCTATGACGAAGGTCGGATCTGGCAGGAACTCAACTATGTCCAGGAGCTTCTGGTGAGCAGCCTTCAGCTCCTCCTCAGCGGACTTGCGCTGTGATATGTCCTGGAAGATCAGCACCGCTCCGCTGCACTTGCCCCGTTCGTCCTTGATAGGGGCTATGCTGTCTGAGATGGGCCTGGACTTTCCATCCCGGGATGTGATCCTGGCGCCATCTGCAAGGCTTAGCGCCATCCCTGACCGGATGGACTTCAGGGCCAGGTTCTCTGATTGAGAACCAGAGCTCTCTATCCTGAAGACCTCATTTAGGTCCCGGCCTAAGGCCTGGGCCTCGCTCCACCCTGTGATGACCTCGGCTGCAGGGTTCATAAAAGAGATTAAGCCCTTTGTGTCAGTGGCTATGACTGCATCGCCTATGCTCTTGAGAGTGGTGGCGAGCCACTGCTTGCTTTCTTTCAGCTGCCGCTCCATCTTGTGCTTATAGAGGGCCATCTCGATTGCAGTCTGAAGATCCCTATCATCAAAGGGCTTGAGTATGTACCCAAAAGGCTCTGTCCACTTCGCCCTCTGGAGTGTGTCATCATCAGCATAGGCCGTGAGGTAAATGATAGGTATCTCAAACCGTGTGCGAAGGGCATCGGCTGCCTGGACGCCGTCCATCTCCCCCTCCAGGACGATATCCATCAGCACCAGATCTGGAAAGACCTTCTCAGCAATCTCTAAGGCCTCTTCGCCAGAGGTGGCTATCGCTGGCACTTCATACCCAAGGCTTTCCAGACCGTTCTGGATATCGATTGCTACAATGCCCTCATCTTCGACTACCAGTATTCTGGCTTTGGCCATGATCTCCCCAGTTCATGTGATAATGCCACTGCAAGACCGCCCATGTCCCAGCCAAGCGGCCTGTCATCGCCATTTGATGCTGCGGGAGTGAAGCTTGCTTCGAATGAGACCCCGATATGCAGGCCACGTGTGGCGGCATCACGACCGCGCTCATGCATGAGATGCAGGCTCCGCCCGCGAAGGGCCGTGCATTCCAGCGAACCTGCCAGGATGCCATTGCTGCTATGATGCTGCCCGGGCCTGATTTCTGCTCTCATCATCATTAAATAGCAAATGTTTATCTTACCTGCCCCCGCAAGATATCTTCCCAGTCGGTATCACCCTGGGATTAATTAAGTTTTGCTATTGGAG
>DATMZB010000052.1:0-5505 GCA_035560655.1 Methanotrichaceae archaeon
CCACAGGACTGTCCAGTCAACAGACGACTATTATGAAGAGCGTGAGTCTCAGGCAGCCAGGGTCCAGCTTCAGCTGGTGGGCATAGGAAGGGTCAGGAGTGCGGCCTCGTCAGAGAAGACTGGCCTCCCCCTGCACCTGGAGGTGGATGAGGTCAGATATTGTGATGCAAGGTGATCTTTTCAGTTTTTAGGAGCAACGCTTTAGTCGCCTTCGGAGGACCCGCCTATCTCCTCCAGGGCGGCCTTTAGCTCGTCTATCTTGATTGGCTTGGCGATATATCCATCCATTCCAGCCTCTATGCACATCTCTTTGTCCCCGCTCATGGCATAAGCCGTGATGGCGATGATTTTTGGCCCTAAAGGCCACTGACTGCGGATGACCCTTGTAGCCTCAAGCCCGTCCATATAAGGCATCTGCACATCCATTAGTATGACGTCATAGTGTTGGCGCTTTAAGGCATCAATGACTTCCAGTCCGTTGGCAACGGCATCAGCCCTGTACCCCAGGCGCTTGAGCATAAGCATGGCCATCTTCTGATTCACAGGAGTATCCTCGGCAAGTAGGATCCTCAAGGCATGGCTTGGGTGAGGCCTGGCATCCGTTTGTTCATGAGCCTTCCTCGGCAATGCCAGCTCTGCAGCATCGGCATTTATTGTGAAGTGGAATTTTGACCCATTCCCAAGAGAGCTCTCTGCCCATGTCACGCCGCCCATCATCTCCACCAGGCGCTTGCTTATGGCCAGGCCCAAGCCCGTGCCACCGTACTTCCGGGTTGTGGACATGTCAGCCTGGGAAAAGGGCAGGAATAATTTGCCCAGGGAATCATAAGGTATGCCTATGCCAGTATCCTCGACTGCAAAATGGATCTCGTATAATCCATCATCTGATCTTCTGGCGTCCACTGTCAGGCTGATGTGGCCTTTCTCAGTAAACTTGACTGCATTTCCAAGCAGGTTGACTAAAACCTGGCGCAGCCTGTTCACATCCCCTGAGATGATTCCTGGAACAGACTCATCCATTGAGCAGGTCAGGCTCAGGCCTTTAGAAGATGCAGCAGCCGATACCAGGTCCATGGAAGACTTAAGGCATTCATGAAGATCAAAGGGCAAGAGCTCCAGGTCAGCACGATCTTTCTCTATCTTTGACAGGTCCAGTATATCGTTTATGACTGCCAGAAGGGCATCTCCGCTGGACCGGATGGTCTCCACACAGTCGCGCTGCTCCTTTGTGAGTCCGTCCTCTAGAAGGAGGCTGGTCATTCCTATGACTGCGTTCATGGGAGTCCTGATCTCGTGGCTCATTGTAGCCAGGAACTCAGACTTGGCAATGGCTGCAGCCTCTGCAGCCTCCTTGGCCCTCAGCAATGCCTCTTCGTACCTCTTGCGCTCTGTAATGTTGCGGGTCAGTACCAGAAAGCTGTCTTCTCCGCTAACAGTTATGCGGGCCTCGTAATCTGTCAGGCCCGCGGGCATGAGGAGCTGGTACTCAAAGACCTGCAGCATTCCAGTCTCCTGCGCCATCTTCATGGAATGTTTTACCTGCTCGACTACCTCCTCGGGCATAACATCCTGCATCTTCTTGCCTGTGAACCTCTCTGGAGGCACATAGAGATCTGTTATATCAGCCCTGTAATCCAGGAATGTCCCGTCACCTCTTAAGAGAAACATGGCATCAGGCAGTGCGTCCAGGAGAGACCTGTTCTTGGCCTCGCTGGACCTGAGGTCATCTTCGGTCCTCTTGCGATCAGTGATGTCCCTGATAGTTTCAATTGCACCAACTATCTTTCCCTGGCAGTCGTAGAGGGTTGCCGCCTTGCCCCACATGCAGGCCTGGCCGCCCCTGAGGCATGGCACATATGTCTCTCCAATCAGCATGCCGTCTCTCCTCGTCAGATTGGCATATCTGCTCTCAGTACCCGAATCGGGCTTTAGCACCAGATCTATCAGTACTGGCCTCCTGTCTCCGTGGAAAGGTATGGCGTACTCGTAGTCCCCTTTTCCAAGGATCTCTTCAGCCTTAATACCGGTCAGGCTCTCTATGGCATGGTTCCAGGCTGTGACCCTGCCCTCGTTATCTATTACAAATGTGGCATCGGGCAGGAAGTCGATTGTGTCTGCCAGGCGCCTCTCGGATTCCTTGAGCGCCTCTTCAGCAAGTATCTTCTCAGAGATCTCCTTTTGCAGCTCCTGGTTGGCTCTGGTGAGCTCCGCAGTCCTCTTTTGAACCCTCCTCTCCAGATCTACCTGTGCAGAGCGAAGCTGGCTCTCACTGTCCTTTAAGGCCTGCTGGGCCTGTACTCTGGCTATGGCAGGTCCCAGCTGCATGGCCACACCCTCCATGATCTCCACAAGGTCCAGGGGAACCATATTCTCATGGGGATCTGCAATATGGATCAGGCCTGTTATGCGATCTTTAAAGCGGATGGGTATGAGGGCTACTGACTCATAACCGACCTGGTTGCAGATGCTGCGGGTCTGGCCTTTTTCCTCTTCTGAAACAGTTGCCAGGAAACTGGTTGTGCCGTTTATGTAGAATGAGCCGCCATCGCTGTAGAATGGCAATTCTGGATTTGCCTTTCCAGTTATTACCTCTATGCACATGCATTTATCGGATTTGACCGATAAGGGGCTCTCCATCTCATAGAAGCTCTGGGAAAATCCCTCATAGGCCTGGTAAGGTATGTTTCCCTCATCGTCCAGAAGCCTTATGCCCACTGCAGCGCACCTGCTGATCTCTTTGATGTAGGCCACGCTCTCTTCCAGGAGAGGCCTTAGCTCCATCTGGTTATTGGCGATTCTGAGTATATTGTTGATAGCCTCGAGCGCCTTTTCCATCCTCATCCGCTTGGTCACATCTCTTATTGTGCCCGTGACCTGGACGGACCCACCTGCAAGCTTGATTGCCTTGCCGACCTCTTCGGCATAAATGTAGCTGCCGTCCTTAGTCCTGAGCCTAAGGTTAGTTGGGAAAGACTCGCCGGTCCTCACTGCCAGATCCACGTCCTGGAGCACCGGCCCCAGGTCATCTGGATGCACGAACTCGGCGAGGTTGTGCCCGATGACATCTCCAGTTGCGTATCCCAGAGCATCGACATTGGGCGTGATGAATGTCACTGTGCCGTCTAAAGAGATGGAGTAGACGATATCTCGCATATTCTCCATCATGGCCCTGTACTTCTCCTCACTGGCCCGCAGGGCCTCTTCTGCAAGCTTTCTGTCTGTGATATCACGCGATACGACTATCAGCTCTGCTGGATCTCCAGCTATGTCGATCAGGCTCTTGCCATTCGCTTCAATCCAGATATATCGGCCGTCCTTCCTCCTGACGCGGAAGCTGGCTGTGTACATCTTTCGAGATTTCGCAAGAGTTTCATAGCTCTCCTTTGCTCTTGCCAGGTCATCGGGGTGGATGAACTCAAAAGCAGATCGCCCCACCATCTCATCAGGGGCATAGCCAAGCATGGACTTGCAGACCGGGGATACGTAGGTAAAGGTGCCCTCTAGTGTGCGCTTGGAGATCATATCCGTGGAGTTCTCGGTCAGGAGGCGGTAGAGCTCTTCTTTCTTCTGCAGTTCCAGCTCTGCAAGCTTTCGCTCTGTCACGTCCTCGTCTATGCCGACTATGCGGCAGACCTCTCCCTGATCATTACAAAGGGGAAAGATGCGGGCACGTATCCAGCGCAAAGAGCCGTCGGGCCGGGCTATCCTGTAATCCTGGATTCTCTCATCTGGCCCATCCCCGGCAATCCTCCTCCCAATATCCTTTAGCACATGATCTCTATCTTCCTCAACCACTGCATCCAGCCATGACCAGGGCTGCTCATAGAGGCTCTTGCAGGTGCGTCCCCATATCTCTTCATAAGCCGGGCTGATGTAGATTACCTCGTCCCCTTCGGGAGAGCCTATCCAGAAGACCTCTCTTATGTTCTCTGCAAGCTGGCGGAACCTCTCCTCTCTCTCCAGAATGGATCTCTCAGCCCTCCTCTGCTCTGTTATATCTGTAATGAACCCTTCCAGGGCTTCCAGGTTGCCCTCTGGCGAGAAGATCCCCTGACCCTGCCCCCAGACCCATTTCTCAGACTCCTGGGCGGTGATGATCCTGTAGACCAGCCGGAAGTGCCTTTTCTCAGCCAGGGCCGCCTGGATCTCATCCCATACCATCTTTCTGTCCTCGGGGTGGATAAGCTGGTTATAGGAGATCTTTCTGTTATTGATCAGATCCTCTGGCTGATAACCTGTGAGCTCGAAGCAGCCATCGCTCACAAACTCCATGGTCCAGCTGGTGTCGTTCCAGCAGCGGTAAGCTATGCCCGGGAGGTTGCTCATGAGAGTGGAGAGGGCTCTCTGGCTCTCCTGGAGGGCTTCCTCGTCGAGCCGTCTCTGGAGGATCTTCCACATCCCGCTCATTAAAAGGGTTAGCTGGCGCACATCGGACTGGTCGTAATCGTCATCCTTGTTGCCAACCCCAGCCACTGCTATGATCCGCCCGCCATCGAAGATTGGTACGTTCATGTGACGAGATATGGGTGGATGTCCCTTTGGCAGGCCTCTCCTGTGAGGCGAGTTCATGTAATCGTTGGTGATTATCGGCCTTCTCTGTCTCAAGGCCTCTCCCCATAGGCCGGTGTTCTCCACATTGTACACTATGGGCTTATGAGCAACTCTGCACTCCTCTGATGCAGACTTTGACCATGAGTACATGACGAGCAGCTTCTGGCTGTCGCTCACAAAGGCCAGGTAGCCCAGGCTCGACCTTGTCAGCTTTACGCCCTCCTCCAGTGCGAAATCAGTGATCTCCTGGATAGAGGCTCCTTCCATCTCGCTTAACCTCAGCAGGGCCTCAAGCCTGGCCTCGTCCAGCTGCAGTGCCTCTTTTGACCTCTGAGAATCTTTTGTCTCAGGCGAGAATCTAAAGATCGCCAATCTCCTGGCATCTTGAATTAATTCGGCATATGTCTTTAAGGCCTGGGTCTGGCCACCTGCAACCAGAGCATAGAGCAGGCCCTCCCAGACCTCGCCTTCTGCGATAGATGGGAGGAGATCTCTTTCCAGCACCTCAGCAGATTCCTCCTGGAAGATGCTCATCAGATCGATCTCTGAGGCCTCCTCTTGGAGACGGCCAAACAGAATCTCAAATGCGTGATTGATATAGGCGAGCCTGCCATCGGGTTTGACTATGGCAATCGCCTCTCTTGAGGAGGCAACTATGGATTTGAAGAGGCCGGCATCATCTGGATTGCATGCTGCAGGCTCATCATGTAATGCTTTTCCGGGCCTGGACCTTCTATCACGAACGCATGACCCGCTCTCCTTCTGGATGGCGTCTTCCTCTTCCATAAACAGCTCATTATACCTATATGCAGCCTCTATGCCCTGGCATAGGGACAAGAGGATAAAATGGATGCAGTCTTCTCTTCCATCTCTTCATTTGCGCCTGCGGATCTGGGATGCTGGAGCAGAAGATGATGTACTCCATGAGAGGGCGTACTACGAGTCCGTTATATC
>DATMZB010000053.1:0-14700 GCA_035560655.1 Methanotrichaceae archaeon
GGTGCTCTGCATGGGTGTACATCTCAGTCAGAACAGCGCCTATCTGGTAGTTCTGGACGCACAGTTTCTCTATCCACTTCTGGTTGTACTCGCCTGTCTGGTATGAGACTGGCATGTACTCGAATTCTGCCTCTTTAGTGAAGTTGATGTAATCCATTGGGCAGGTATTGCCGGTTGGCCACCTTGTGGGTACGCATCCGCTGCCGATCTGTCTCTCAGCCTCGAGCTCGGTCCTCTCAGTGATGACGTTGCCGCTTCCTGACTCCTTCTCGACCAGCTTTGCGCCTGCATAGCCTTCTTGGGTCGAAACGATCATCTCTACGTTCTTATATCCGACGCCCTTGACTGACGCCTTCTCATACATGTAATTGGCTGCGCCGGCCATGCCTACCAGGGCCATTGCAATAATTACCAAAACAATTAGTTCCTTCTTCATTTCATTCCCACCTCCTTGTCTATTACCCTAGGATCGTGAACTGCCCTCCTCGGACAGAGTCTTATGATCCATTATGGCTCCATCCCTAAAGGATAGCTTAGGCCTCAGATCTGAGACCCGGAACTGCTCCGCCCCTACAGGCGAAGCAATCGATGCCTTTAGCAGCCCTGATTTAGGGCATAGGCCAAAGGAACACACGGCTACCCACTCAGGTATGGGGTACCTGGTCAAATAATTCACGGCAGATATTTGAGTGTTTTGCTCAGGCACGTTCCTGGAGTTTAGGCTAATGGAATATAAACATATCGAGTAGGCACCATATGGGTATATGGTTGATTAGATAATGGTCGAGTAAACAGTAGATCTGTCAAAAACCGCGTATAGTAGACTAATTATCTGAGCCGGCCCCATCCTGAGGTCATGAGCCCCTTTGTTGCCAAGCCCAATATCTACAGAGAAATAGCATGCCAATGAGCTCATTGCAGAATATATTATAAGAACATGTGTATCTAACATTTGGTATTAAAAACTCCTTCTCTCTGAGCCGGCCATTCCTGAATGCGATGTCCAGGTTTTGCCACCCCAATATTGACCACCATAACTGAGAATGCCAGGGTGAAGTCAAAGGCCAGGGCTGTGTCTCAGAGACCACCAGAACTACCATCAATAGATGCCTGCCATATGCCTTGGGTGATGCTGTATGAAGAAAAACCAAGCTTTGGCATTATAGGAATGAATGATGCTCCGGCCGGGATTTGAACCCGAGTCTTCGGCTCGAAAGGCCGAAATGATTGGCCGGACTACACTACCGGAGCATATTTGCCATCTTCTCAAGTGCGACTGTCAGGAGAATACCTCGGGCATGCCCTGCCTTATATATGTAGGTTTCCGCCGTAAGAAGATATAGTCCCGGGCGGATTCGAACCGCCGTCGCAGGCTCCAAAGGCCTTCAGGATTGACCACTACCCCACGGGACTGCGCTTTATGTTAAACCTGACCATGATGCCTCTTATAGAGAGGCCCTGCCTCTGCAGAGCAGGTAGAATGCTAAATGCACTTTTCGCGCCAAATACTTTGCGGCCTTCTGACCTGCACCAGCCTTATAAAGCTACCTGGATAATATATGCCCCATAAAGGGCTTCGGATAGATTGATTAACCATCCCTTAAGCTGCCTGGACTTGGAATGGCGGATCAAGACTAAATAGTTGACCGGACTGAAAAACATGAGAGATCCATGGCCAGAAGGCCTTTGGCCTCCATGCCGAGGTTGAGATGAAGATCCTTACCAGGGCCCATACAAGCCAGCGCAGGCTCATAGAGATACTCAGAGTCATAGATGAGAATGATAAGCCCATAGGCGCCAGAGCCATCTCAGATGTGCTCAGCAGCCGGGGATATGAGCTTGGAGAGAGGGCGGTCCGGTACAACCTGAAGATCTTAGACGAGCTCGGCTTTACCAAGAAGCACGGCTACAGCGGCAGGGTCTTAACCCAGCTCGGGATAAATGAGCTCAAGGATGCCCTGGTGAATGATAGAATAGGCTTTGTCAACACCAGGATAGAGGAGTACATGTACAGGACGTCCTTCTCTCCTGAGCTCATGAATGGAGACGTCATCGCCAATATAAGCCTGGTAGATAAGAACGACTCAGAGAAGGCCATAGAGGCGGTGGACAGAGCTTTTGAGGCCGGGTATACCCTGTGCAGGCGCATGCTTCTCTTCGATGGAGAGGAGATGCCTTACTTCAGCGTCCCTGAGGGCTGCCTGGGTATTGCCACCATCTGCAGCATCACTGTAGACGGGATGTTCTTGAAGAGAGGCGTTCCAGTGAACACCAGCTTTGCCGGAATCATAGAGGTAAAAGATGGAGAGATGAACTCATTCTCTGACCTGGTGGCCTATGCAGGAACATCTCTTGATCCGATGAAGGTCTTCATGGCCAGGAAGATGACCCGGATTGGAGACGCCATAATCAAGGGAAACGGTAAAGTGCTGGCCAATGTCAGAGAGGTGCCGCTGGCTGCAGAAGAGTCCGCAATGAAGATCCTGGAGCTGCTTAAGGAGGCGGGCATTGGAGGCACTATCATCATAGGCGAACAGGGCGAGTCCCTGCTTGGCTGCCCTGTGAGCCCTGGAAAGATTGGCATTGCCCTGTGCGCAGGAGTAAACGGCGTCGTCTTCGCAGAAGAGATGGGATTGAGGATCAAGACCATGCCCATATCCACTCTGATGGATTACAGGCTGATGAAGTAGCGGACGGCGAAGGCCTGCAAATGGGCGCACAGAAAGAAGATGGTTGGTAGGCCCAGGCTACATTGGGACTTGGACCGCGGGACTGCCCCTCCAGCCAGGATAAGGTTTTATACGGCGATGATCTCTAAGGATTGCGCTGTTTGTTATGTGAGGAAAAAAGATGGATTTCAGAGTAGTTATCTCGGATCCGAAGAGCGGCAAGGCATACCAAGTGGAGTTGAAGGATGCTGCAGCCAACAAGTTCCTCGGACACCGTATCGGCGATAAGATAGAAGGCGATGCCCTGGGCATGCCGGGTTACTCAGTGCAGATCACTGGCGGAAGCGATAAGGAAGGCTTCCCGATGCGTTCTGATCTTCCTGGCTCCAAGAGAAGAAAGATCCTTGTGGCAGGAGGCATAGGTTACCACCCAGAGGCAGAGGGAAAGAAGAGAAGGAAGAGCATTCACGGCAGGGATATCTCGCCAGACGTAGGACAGATCAACGTCAAGGTAATCGAGCCCGGATCCAAGCCCATAGAGGAGCTCCTGGGCGTCAAAGCGCCTGAAGGCGAGAAGAAAGAGTAAATTATTACGGGCGATATTGGCTGAAAGTGCCGATATATGAAGTGTGGCAAGCTCTGCGTAGGCTTGCCCTTCACTGCTATTTCTGATTAAGGATTGGAAATCCTATCGCGCAGCATCTTTAATGCATCTGGTATCCTGCCACGCATGACCGATTTTAGCTGATCCGGCTCGAGCATTGCCAGGACTGCATCTATCATCCTATCGCTCTTCATGGCTACATCCACCAGCCTTCGAATCTGCACCGAGCGCTCCAGCTGTGGCCCAAATGCACGGGCTATGCGCGACGGATAATCATCTAACCCATTTTTGCCCAGGATATATCCAGCAGCCACCTCTCCAGCGGCCTGTCCTGCGACCACTGCCAGAGGTATCCCGCCTCCGCTTGTGGCCATGACCTGGCCTGCAGCATCTCCAGCCAGGATTATCTTGCCACTCAAAATCCTGGCAGGAAGGCCGCCAGAGGGAACAGAGCCGTGTATGATAGAGGTCACCTGGCCGCGGCGAAGCTTCTCCTTGGCCAGAGGGTGGTCATTGATGAATCCATCCAGCACCTGCCTCAAGTGCAGGCCCCGAGGCAGGTATGATACCCGGATGCCTATCCCTACATTGGCGATATCCTGGCCGAGTGGGATTATCCAGGCGTATCCTCCAGGAGCGTACCTGGTGCCGAAATACATCTCCGCTGCGCTTGGATCGATATCCACTCCGGCCATCTCATACTCCAGGCACAGGCCCAGCTCGGACTTTGACCAGGCACCTATAGATCTGGCTACAGTTGAGCTGGTCCCGTCTGCGCCGATGATGACCTTGGGATTGACTGAACCGGACCAGTGGCCGCGGAGCTGAACCTCATCGTGTCCCAGAGCGGCTCTGGTGCCTGGCATGATCCTTGCCCCGACGCGGGCGGCCCTTGCTGCCAGGACCCTGTCAAAGGCCCTCCGATCCAGCACCCTGCCCAGGACTGAAAACTCCTTGGACTGTCCCGAGGGCCCGTACATGCGCTGGAGTCTGGTCCTGTGCAGGATGCACCTCTCAGGTATATCCAGCAGCGGCTCCGGGAGCACCACCCTTGGCATGAGCTCCCTGAGCTCCCCTGGCTCAGGCAGAAAGCCGCCGCACTGGACGGGGCTTCCTATCTCGTTCTTGCGGTCGACAACAGCCACGCTTGCCCCGGCAGATGCCGCAGCAATGGCTGCAGTCGACCCTGCCGGTCCCGCGCCCACTATCAGGATGTCCGCATCCAGGTCATCTGCTCTCATATGCCTCTGATGGTTGCGGTCAGGCCCATCTCCAGGAGAACATTCTCTATCTCCCCATAGGATAGGAAGAGCTCGTCCTTCTGCCTGTCCACCTGGTTCACCTTGGGCTCTGCAGATAGCCAGATCTGAGATTCATCTCCTCTGACCATCTTTATGCAGCCCAGCATATCAGCCTGAGAGAGCCTGTAGACTATGTGGCTCCCTGTGGGCGTGTACCAGCTTTTGTACGCACCCTTCAGTGCCTCCACGAACCCGTCCCAGTTCAGATCTCCAGGTATGTGAGCTCCATCGGCCTTCACTGGTGCCAGGTCAATGTAGAGGTGTAGGTGAGCCCTGTCGCCTGCTACCTTCTGACTGATCTTGCCTGCGACCTCGCGATAGAGCGAGCCCTTCCTATCCACGTGCAGGCTTTCATCTCCAAAGACCACCTCAGCCACATCAGGGAAGAAGGGTGCCAGGCGTATGCGCTCTGTTGGAGGAGTGACCAAAGAGATGCCAATGAAGGATATAGCGCTTAATGTCAGGCCAACAAGGGCACCGTGCTCTGTCAGGTAAGGTGATATCGTCTCAAGGGGCTGCTTTAGCCAGAAGAGCTCATAGGATATGAGCAGGATCTGAGTGCCGCCGCCGGCGATAAGAGCTGCAAGCGCGCCCCACTTTGTGGCCCTCTTCCAGTACAGGCCGCCGATTATCGGGAAGAAGTATGAGGTAGTGCCAATGACCGTGGCTATTATCACTGCATCCATGATGCTGTCCACGTTCAGGGCTATGAAGGCTGCAAGGCCGATCATGGCCACTACCAAAACCCTGTTTATGGTAAGCATCTCTTTCATGGTAGCATCTGGCCACAGGTGCCTCTGTACCAGGTCACGGGAGATGCAGGACGCCCCTGATGTGGCGAAGGTATCGGTGCAGGACATCGATGCCGCTGCAAAGCCTATGGTCAGAAGGGCCAGCACCGCAGGGGAGGCGATGTCGCTTATGAACTTCAGGTAGAGCATCTCGGCTTCCACCTCGCCAGCGGGCATGGGGTATTTTGTAGTAAGGCCAATGGCCGTGACCAGGCAGGCCAGGTAGACCACGGTTAAAAGCACTGCACCAAGGACCAGGCCCCACTTGGCGCTCTTCTCGTCCTTTGCAGCCCAGATCTTCTGCCATGGGTCCTGCTCTGCCACCCATCCGGGCAAAAGTGCCATCTGAAGTACAAGGGCTCCTATCAGGCCGCTGGCCACGAAGGGGTTCCACCAGTCGCCGCCCATGGACTGGGCTGCAGAAAGGAATGTGGTCCCGCTCTGGGCAGGCAGGCCGAAGGCGGCCGCTGCCACGAAGAGGGCAAGTCCAGCCAGGAGAACGTACTGCAGAAGGTCGGTCCAGACCACGGCCTTAAAGCCGCCCACGCTGACGTAGAACGCAACTGAGGCCGCCATTATGATTATGGCCCAGAACGGCGAGACACCAAAGAAGGTGCCCAAAACCAGCTTGAAGCCGATGAAGTCCACAACTGAGAAGAGGACCATCATTATCGCGACGGCCAACGCCACGGGCGCCCTGATCATGGGGTCATACCTTATCTCCATGAGCTCGGGCTGGGTTAAAGCCGGTATATTCTTTATCCTGCCAGATATGGCAGCCACGATCACAAGGGCCGCGATATTTGGAAAGACCCATATCCAGATCGAGCTTGCGCCCAGGAGGAGGAAGAGTCCAGTAGATAGCAGCAGGGCGCTGGCTGTGATCCAGGAGGCCGCTGCAGAGAAGCCGATGGTGACGGCACCAATCTCGCGGCCTGCCAGCCAGAAGTCTGTAACCGACTTCTGGCCGCGGGAGGAGATAAGGCCCAAAATCACCAGGGCGGCTAGGTATATTGCCAGAAATATCAAGAAGAGATGGTAAGGATCCATTAGACCACCTCTGGCCGCTAGTACACACATATATTTAATACATGGGACCGGTGCCGCCGGCATCTCACCTGGCGCTTTTACATCGTGTTATGGCCCTGCGAGGCAAATCGGCTAATAATGATCAAGTACTTGAATTGATGATAGATCTGCCTCAATGAGGTTGTTTAATGAGGAGCGATATCACAAAGGTCGGCGCTGAGAGAGCCCCACACAGGGCGCTCTTCAAGGCCACGGGCCTCACTGATGAGGAGATAGCGCGCCCATTCATAGGAGTGGTGAACTCCTGGAATGAGTTCATTCCGGGCCATATACACCTGGATAGAATTGGCCAGGCGGTCAAGGCGGGCATACGCTCTGCAGGCGGGGTGCCATTCGAGTTCCAGACAATTGGTGTCTGCGACGGCATTGCCATGGGCCACCGGGGCATGAGGTACTCACTGCCAAGCCGCGAGCTCATAGAGGACTCAATCGAGATCATGGCCGAGGCCCACCAGCTCGACGGCCTGGTGATGATCCCCTCATGCGATAAGATCGTGCCGGGACACATCATGGCTGCTGGAAGGCTGAACCTTCCCACAGTAGTGGTTACGGGCGGGCCGATGATGCCCGGATTTGCCTGCGACAAGGACCAGGATCTGATAAATGTCTTTGAGAGCTGGCAGACCGGCGGGGAATCCCTGGCGGTTTTAGAGGAGATGGCCTGCCCCGGCGCCGGGTCGTGTGCCGGCCTCTTTACAGCCAACACCATGGCCTGCCTAACTGAGGCCATGGGCCTCTCCCTTCCCGGATGCGCCACGATCCACGCAGTTGATGCCAGGAAGATGAGGATCGCGAAGAAGTCGGGCTTCAAGATAATGGAGCTGATAGAGAAGGGCATAAAGGCCAGGGACATCGTCACTGACAGGTCTATAGAGAACGCCATACGCGTGGACATGGCCATAGGCGGCAGCACAAACACCGCCCTTCACATCCCGGCCATAGCATCCGAGTTCGGCCTGGACTTCGACCTTGCCAGGTTCGACAGGCTTAGCAGAGAGACGCCCCATCTGGTGAACCTGCGCCCCGGCGGGCCCCACCACATGATCGACCTGGACCATGCCGGAGGAATACCTGCAATTCTCTCCAGGCTCTCATCCAAGCTGAACCTGGACGCCCTGACGGTCACCGGCCGTACATTGGGAGAGGAGGTCAGGGCATTCAAGCCTGCCAACCCCAAGGCCAATGTCGAGGTCGTATCCACGCTTGAGAACCCGGTCCACCCCGAGGGCGGCATAGCCATCCTCTACGGAAGCCTTGCTCCCGAGGGCTGTGTAGTCAAGCAGACCGCAGTCTCCCAGGCCATGATGAGGCACAAGGGTCCCGCAGTGGTCTACAACTCAGAGGAAGACTCCATGCAGGGCATAGTTGGAGGCGGCGTCTCTGCTGGAGACGTGGTGATCATCAGGTATGAAGGCCCCAAAGGCGGGCCTGGAATGAGGGAGACACTTGCCCCTACCTCGGCCATAGCAGGCGCGGGCTTGAGCGAGTCCGTGGCACTGATAACCGATGGCAGGTTCAGCGGAGGCACGCGCGGGCCATGCATTGGCCACGTCTCACCCGAGGCGGCCGTAGGCGGACCCATAGCCCTGATAGAGAAAGGGGACATGATAAGCATAGACATACCTGCCAGAAGGGTTGACCTGCTGGTCTCTCCAGAGGTTCTGGATGAGAGGAGGCGGGCATGGACTGCGCCAGAGTCCAGGTTCAATACCGGGGTCCTGGCAAGGTACAGGAAGTCGGTCACCTCTGCAAGCAAGGGCGGAGTGCTCAGATGAAGACCATAAGATCCTTTGTGGCCGTGGACCTGCCAGCCAAGTTCAGGCCCGATATCGCCCGCATAGAGAGAGAGCTGGATACGCCGGGCCTGAAGCTGGTCAGGCCAGAGATCATACATGTAACCCTGAAGTTCCTGGGAGATGTGCCAGAGGAGAGGATAGATGCCGTATCAGATGCCCTGAGGAATGTTAAGGTCCAGCCTTTCCAGGCCAGGGTCGGAGGCATGGGAGCGTTTCCTGGGAAGTCTGTGAGGGTGGTCTGGCTGGGGCTGCTCGGCAACTTCGAGGAGCTGCAAAAGCAGGTCGAGGAAGCATTGATACCATTTGGGTTTGAGAGCGAGGAGAGGAAGTTCACACCCCATCTGACCCTGGGCAGGGTGGGCAGGCCAAACCCCGAGACATCCAAGCTGATCTCGGCCAAGATCTCAAAGCTTGCAGAGATCCAGATTGGAGAGTTCACTGTGGACCGCTTCCACCTAAAGAAGAGCACTCTCACACCAGGAGGACCCATCTACGAAGACCTCACCGAGTTCGCATTGTGAACTCCAGGAGGCGGTGCTAGAGAAGATAAGGCCCAAGGCAGAGGACAGAAAACGGCTGAAGGAGGCTGCAGACGCCATACTCTCCAGGATAGAAGGCCTGGCCAGAGAGCGGGGCCACAACTTCAAGGCCCTGCTTGTGGGGTCTGCGGCCCGGTCCACGTGGCTTGCAGGAGACCACGACCTGGACCTGTTCATAGCAGTGCCTGAAGGGTCTGACCTCAAAGACGCCCTGGCCCTGGCAAGGCTTGTAGCTCCAGTGCACCAGGAGAAGTATGCAGAGCACGCCTACATCCACGCCTCAGTGGACGGCTTTGAGGTTGATATTGTGCCCTGCTACCACGTTGAGAACGCCTCATGCCTCAGGTCTGCAGTGGACAGGACGCCATTTCACACACAATATATATCTTCCAGGATCACGGGCCTGGAAGACCAAGTCCTGCTCCTCAAGCAGTTCATGAAGGGCGTGGGAGTCTATGGGTCTGAGCTTAGGACAGGCGGCTTCTCAGGCTACCTGTCTGAGATACTGGTTCTGAGGTACGGCTCGTTTCTGGGCGTTCTTGAGGCGGCCTCTGGCTGGCGCCCTGGTGAGACCATAGACCTGGAGGGACACTGCGCCCAGGCCCATGATGAGCCGCTGGTGGTTGTGGATCCAGTGGATCCGTATAGAAATGTGGCCGCAGCCCTGACCCTGGACAAGATGTTCCAGTTCGTGACTGCATCGAGGTGCTACCTGGCCAGGCCCGAGATTGAGATGTTCTTTCCTGCCAGGGCTGATGCCCTGACGGACCAGGAGATCATAGGAAGGATGAGAGAGCGAGGTAGCCATATGCTCCTTGTTGAGTTCAAAGCCCCTGACGTTGTAGAGGACGTGCTCTTTCCCCAGCTGAGGAAGGCCGAGGAGTCGGCAAGGGCAATGCTTGAGAGGCATGGGTTTAGAGCGCTTAGAAGCGATGTATACCAGGCCGCAGGCATGGCCGGGATGCTCTTTGAGATGGAGGTGGCAGAGCTTCCAGCAGTCAGCAAGAGGTTTGGTCCGCCTGCCTGGGAGGGAGAGCACCTAAGCAGGTTCCTATCGGCACATATACAGAAGCTTTCAGGACCCTACCTGGAGGATGGACGGGCCGTTGTGGAGGTCAGGAGAAAGTATACCCTGGCCCGGGATCTTCTGGATAAGGAAATCCTGAATTTAGCCCTTGGAAAGCACATAGCAGTCCAGATCAGGGCAGGGCACAGAATATATTATGACATAGAGATCCTGGAGGTGAATGACCTGGAGTTCAGGACATTCCTTTCCAGGTACTTCAAAGCACACCATAAGATCTGCTAAGCCTTGAAGCAGTCCCAGTACTTGCTCTGGACCTTCTTCACCTCCTCTATCCTCTGGGCAACCCTCTCATCGGTCCCGCTGATGCTCGGCACCACTCCCTGGAAGGCTCTGAGCTCGGACACAACAGACTCGGCCTGAGCCTCAAGGTTGTAGCCCCCCTCCAATGTGGCAGCCAGCATCCCGTTGCAGCACTCATCCGCGATGGACTTGACAAGGCCGGCTATTGCCCCAAACCCATCAGTGCTCATCTTCATCCCGCCCAGCGGGTCGTCCTTGTGAGGGTCGTGTCCTGCTGATGCCAGGACGATATCAGGCTGAAACTCCAGTGCCACCGGCCGGAGGATCTCCCTGTAGGCCATCATGTAGCCCGCGTCACCAGTGCCCGCGGGGAGAGGCACATTTACCTTGGTCCCAATACCTTCCTCGTAACCCACCTCGTCCACCCGGCCTGTGCCGGGATAGTGGGGGTACTGGTGGGTTGAGAAGTACAGCACGGACTTGTCCTCATAGAAGACCGCCTGGGTGCCGTTGCCGTGGTGGACGTCCCAGTCAACTATCAGGACCTTCTTTAGGCCCCTTGTCTGGGCGTACTTGGCAGCTATGGCCACGTTGTTGAATACGCAAAACCCCATCCCTCTGTGGGGCATGGAGTGGTGTCCCGGCGGCCTGACCAAGGCGAAGGCGCCCTCGCTTCCATCCATCACAGCATCGACTGCGGCCATGGCCCCGCCCACGGCCATGAGCGCAGCGTCATAGGAGGCCCTGGACACCACCGTGTCTACATCCAGAAAGCCGCCCCCCCTCTCGCATACTGCCTTGACCTGATCTATGTACTTGGGGCTATGTATCGTGGCGACCTGGTCTACAGTGGCGGGCCTTGGCGTGATCCACTCGACATCGAGCTTCTCAGACCTGATCTTGTCCAGAATGGCTGTGAGCCTCTCCTTCCTCTCAGGGTGGCCGTCGGTCTCGTGCTCCATGTAGATTGGGTGGTAGACTACGCCAGTTCTTGTCATATGTTCTAAGAGTAGTATAGAGGCATGTAAAACAGTTTTCCTCCAAAGATGACACCTCCTGATCGCGGCCAGCCCTGGGCAGGACTGCATCCACACAGGGCCAGCAGATGAGGCGTCCTGTGGGGTGCCAGATCCACAAATCGCAGATTGGGCGTTCCCAAAATCAGCCTGCAAGAGACGAAGAGATGAATGTGCCATAGGCCGTCGGCCCCAAATACAGGATGCCATTCATCATACAGGATTATACGTTCTATACAAAACAAATTTAGGCCGTTGAATCGGCATAATCATCGAGAGATCTGGGCTGAAATGGGTTAGAAACGATATATACTTATGCTGAGACGCCCTTTTGCCCCGCAGCCTCTGCTGACGGCGGATGGAGCTGAAATCTGCGACCAGAGACCAAAAAAGATATAATAGGGAAATATCCTATCACTACCCTATAATCCCTACGGGATTAGGAGGGTGATGTAGCTCAATACATGTCTGAAAGACGCAAAGCTGTGCAAATGGTGATAAATTCAAATCTCATTACGTTGCAGCAAAGCGGCTAAAGATCCTATTTAACAGATAATGCCTAGAATCATCAGACTGTATGCTGCAAATATTCCGGAAAGGGAAAAGAGGAGGTAAAAAGTTTGAAGAAAATGACTGCAATTACGCTTACCGCGATGATGGTCCTGCTGGCAACAGCTTCGATCGTCGGCGCAGTCGATACAGTGCAGATCCGTGGCCAGGTTGCCACCGGAGACTTCACTTGGAATCCACAGAACTTCGCTGGATTCTACTACGACATAAAGAATGATCTAGGCACTGAGACACTCACCACCAAGCTTACCGATGTCAACAGGCTCTCCGGCGACTCGCCCTACGGCGTGACCTATCAGACCACCGCCCAGAGCAAGAAGTTTGCCTTCGATGACTGGGGCTACTACAAGGTAATTGGATACCTTGCAAACAGGTACTTCGCCTCATACATCGAGTCCGCAAATGAAAGCCCACTGGTGAGCGAGACCACCGATAAGAACCAGCTCTCTTCCGAGCAGCTCTTACAGGTCCTCACGGATGACGATACTGAGATGACCATCTCCTCCGCCACACCTCTGAAGCTCGCCGAGGGTTACTCACTTGCCATCAAGTCCATTGATGTCAAGGGCAACAAGGTATACCTCGAGCTCTCCAAGGACGGCGCAGTAGTCGACAGCAAGGTCATTTCCCCATCCGCTGACTACGCCACAATGTCAGACAAGACCTATTACTACCAGAAGGCAACAGTAGGCGATGCCAAGAAGGTAGTCATCATAGCCGTTCACTTCAAGAACGCCTTCGCTGGCGCTGATCAGAACCTAGCCACCATTGATGGCGAGTGGCAGCTCTCCGATACCCCAGTCTCTGTCAAGGCCGACACAACCTATGACAAGATGACTGTGAGGACCGTAGATGCCTCCGCACTGACCATCACCATGGACAACAAGGATAACGCCATAACCCTCAGCAAGAACAAGGATCTGTCCCTGATGCCTGGAATCAGAATCCAGACCGCAGATAACGACACCCTGAGGTACTACGTATACAAGCAGATAACCGAGCCCGGCACATATGAGCTCCGCGGCGCAGTAGCTACTGGCGACTTCTCCTGGAACCCACAGAACTTTGCTGGATTCTTCTACGACATCAAGAAGGATATCGGCACTGAGACCCTCACAACCAAGCTCACAGAAGGCAACAAGCTGAGCGGCGATGCACCATACGGCATCACATACCAGTCCACCGCACAGTCCAAGGACTATGAGTTCGGCGATTGGGGATCCTACTACGTAATGGGCTTCATGGCCAAGAAGTACTTCGCAGCCTACAACGAGAAGCAGACCGCCACACCCATGGTCGCTCAGACCACCGATAAGAACCAGCTCTCTTCCGAGCAGCTCTTAGAGGTTCTGACCGATGACGACACAGAGATGACCATCACCTCCGGCACGCCACTCAAGCTCGCTGAGGGATACGCACTTGCTATCAAGTCCATAGATGTGGACGGCAACAAGGTATACCTCGAGCTGACCAAGGATGGCGCAGCAGTAGATGACAAGGTCATTCAGCCTTCCAAGTCCAACGCCACAATGGCGGACAAGACTTACTACTACAAGAAGGCCACAGTCGGCGATGCCTCCAAGGTAGTCATCATAGCAGTCCACTTCAAGAACGCCTTCCGCGGCGCTGATCAGGATCTGGCTACAGTCGATGGCGAGTGGCAGCTCTCTGACACACCAGTATCTGTCAAGTCTGATACATCCTACGACAAGATGACCATCAGGACAATCGATGCCAACGCCATGACCATCACCATGGACAACAAGGACAACGCAGTTACACTCAGCAAGAACAAGAACATCGACCTGATGCCAGGCGTGAGCATCAAGACCGCAGACAACGACACACTCAGGTACTACATATACACAGAGCAGACCATTGAGGGCGCTGCTGCCGCACCCGCAGCCAACGTTACTGCACCCGCAGCCAACGTTACTGCACCAGTAGTCCCAGCCAATGAGACAGTACCCGCTGAGGTCACACCCGTAACCACAACCAATGTGACAACTGAGACCAAGACAACCAATGTGACGACTGAGACCAAGACAACCAACGAGACCACACCCGCCCCGGCCCAGCAGCCAGGATTTGAGGGTATCTTCGCCATAACCGGCCTCATGGCAGTCGCTTACCTCGTACTCGGCAGGAAGCAGTAAACAGCCAAACATCTCTCCAGATTCTGGAGAGATCGTTTCTCTCTTTTTAGTCAGCTAATTACATCTGAGCAATCCTCGTCTCTGGAGACCCGCTTATGGTTCCACCAGCCTTGATAGATCCATTCAGCCAGAACAGCTTTCTTTGGATCTCGAAGGCCCCGGGCTTGATGCCGCGCCACTTATACATATTTTAAATCAAGATCAGGGCATATCATCACATCCATAGAGGATGCATAAAATAGTTATATAGAGCATCGCCCAGTATACAGTATAAGAAAAAAGTTCAGGTGAATGGATGATTATGATGAGGGCTGCTGTGCTTATAGCGCTCATATCGATGCTGGCACTATCATTTGGCTCAGCGCAGTATATTTTGCACCGGGACAGAACAACACCCGCATATTACAGAATAACTCAAACTACACCCCCTGGAATGGAACCGGCCTGCCTACCACGCCCACAGGCACCAACTATTCCGAGCTGAACGTAACAGGCCCAAAAGAGCAGAATGTGATCAACAACACCTACCAGGAGATATAGCAGGGAGTAAATGAGGTCAGGCCAAGCCAGGAGAACCAGCCGGGTGAAGAGGCAAAGGAGGCACAGGTCGAGGCCAATGAGACAAAGACTGCCGGCAACACCACCGCTGAGAAGAACCCCGGCTTTGAAACCGCCCTCGCCCTGACCGGCCTGGCTGCAGCCGGATACTTCCTCTCCGGCAGAAGGACCTGAAGGCCGATCTCCGGGCCCCATTATTATCTTTTCTTATTATTCGCATATTGAAGAATGATCATGATGAGCAATTCGAGCCTTTGCTCATGTCAGGCCAAAATATATAGTCT
>DATMZB010000054.1:0-3614 GCA_035560655.1 Methanotrichaceae archaeon
ACTCATCTATGACCAATGCCATATGGGCTACTGACTGCTTAAAGAGCTCCAGTATCTTCAGCGCGGGCATGCTCTCCGGTATGAACCTAGGGGGCATCAGCGACGACTTCAGATCCAGGGGCTCGTTGTTGAGGCTGCATGAGAGCAGGTATTTGGGGTTGATAAAGCCCAGAACATTATCAAAGCCCCCCTTGCATACAGGGAAGAGCAGATAGTCGCTCCCGCTTATCTTCTCCCTCATCTCATCAGGCGATTCATCTATGTCCAGGCAGATGGCCTCAGACCTTGGTATCATAAGAGAAGCAGCTCTTCTATCGCTGAGCCGAAATACCCTCTCTACGATGTCCTGCTCAGCCTCCTCAAAGACGCCTGCCCTGGTGCCCTCATCTATCAGTATCTTTATATCGTCCTCAGTCACCGGGGGCTCTAAAGAGGGCTTTACCCTCAATATTTTCAGCACCAGATCAGTAGATATGCTCAGCAGCCTGACTACAGGCGAGGCTATGACTGAGAGCATGATCATTGGACCGGCAATATAAGAGGCAATCTTCTCTGGGCTGTTTAAGCCAAGCCTCTTTGGCACCAGCTCGCCAATGACTAGAGACAGATAAGAGATGGTCAGGACTATGATTGCAATGCTCATCATGCTGCTGTAGGGCATAAGCCCAGGCACAGAGTCGAGGATCACTGCCAGGTCCTTGGCCACTGCCGCACCGCCAAAGGCGCCAACAGCCGTGCCGATCAATGTGATCCCTATCTGTGTTGTGGATAGAAAGCGGTTTGGAGAGTTGGCAAGGTCAAGAGCTGCCCTGGCCTTCTGGTCGCCCTCATCGGCATGCTGCTTGAGCCTGATCTTCCGTGCCGAGACTATGGCTATCTCGGACATGACGAAGACACCATTGGCTATGATTAGAAGGACTATCAGCGCAATCTCTAGTACCAAGGCCGGCATCTGGCTTATACACTCCTCTAACTTGAGAGTATATTGACTTGAGGATGTATTGAATTTATCTTACGGGCAGGACCTGCTCATTCCTCATTTATGTGATTTCGATTGTCTGCGATTGAAAGCTGAGCATCAATGCTTAAATAGATCAGATCACCTATCGTCCCACGGAGGAGGCCTTATAGAGATAGCTGGATATCGCTTCCGCCGCCAGCAGCATAGCTGGGAGGGACTGTGTTAAAGATAGATGAGGGTGATTTCATCCTGAAGGTTGACTCCGCGCGTGATAGGTTTGATAAAGGGCTGGGAGCAGATAAGCTGGCTCAGATAATTGATTTTTTGCCTGATGCAATTCTGGCCATAGATCTGGAAGGAAAGGTGATAGCCTGGAACAGGGCCATGGAGGTGCTGACAGGTGCCAAAGCCGGAGATATTCTGGGCAAGGGCGATCACGAATACGCCCTGCCTTTCTATGGCAAGAGAAGGCCCATACTCATCGATCTGGCTCTGAGATCCAGTCCTGAGAGCGAAGCTGAGTACAGCAGCCTCAAAAGAGAGGGCAATGCCCTTGTAGGCGAGATCTTCATATCAACATTCGGCCGGGGCGGCTCATACATATGGGCAAAGGCCACGCCGCTTTATGATGACTCCGGACGCGTAATTGGGGCCATAGAATCCATACGCGACATCACTGAGAGGAAGAGAGAAGAGCAGAAGACCGCCAGCATGATAGAGTTCCTGCCGGATGCCACCTTCGTCATAAACACAGATGGCAAGGTTATCGCCTGGAACAAGGCCCTGGAGGAGATGACAGGGGTCAAGGCCGAAGATATTTTGGGCAAAGGCAATTATGAGTATTCCATACCATTCTATGGAATCAGGCGTCCCATACTGGCAGATATGGCTTTGAAACCTATAAGTGAGCTGGAAGGCCGGTACTCCAACCTTCAAAGAGACGGCAGGTCCCTGGTCGGAGAGGTCTTCATACCGACCTTCGGCAATGGCGGAGCCCATATCTGGTGCAAGTCCACTCCGTTATTCGATGATGATGGAAACATAACCGGGGCCATAGAGTCCATCCGCGATATAACCGAGCGCAAGCGCACTGAGGTTGCCCTCCATGAGAGCGAGGAGCGCTTCAGGACTATGATGGAGCAGTCTCCAATATCCACTGCCATATTCAATGCCCATGGCAAGCTTGTAGATGCAAACAGTGCCACTGAAGTCATATTTGGCCAGTCCTCTCGTTCCCTGATAGGGTGGTACAGCATCCTTGAGGATGACCAGCTCAGGATGGCAGGTATCCCGGCTTATTTCAAGAGAGCTCTCGCGGGTGAAGCTGTATCAGTACCTGACTTTGAATACGTCATCCATACATCAGAGAGCTGCAGCAAGAAGCGCTGGCTCAAAGCCAGGATGTACCCAATAAAAGGTCCAGATGGAAAGGTTCTGAATATAGTTGCTGCCTATGAGGATATCACTGTGCGCAAGAGGGCCGAGCAGAAGATGGCCGACATCATAGACTTCCTGCCCGACGCCACTTTTGTAAGATGCCTTGACGGCACGGTCATAGCCTGGAACAAGGCCATGGAGAAGATGACAGGGGTCAAGGCAAAGGATATCCTGGGCAAGGGCGACTATGAGTATGCTCTGCCGTTTTACGGCGAGAGAAGGCCCCTATTGGTAGATATGGCGCTCAAATCCAGCAACGAGCTGGAGACTGAGTACAGCAGCCTTAGGAGAGAGGGAAACGCCCTGATGGGCGAGGTCTTCATACCAACCTTCGGGGAAGGCGGCTCATACATCTGGTGTAAGGCCACTCCACTCTTTGATAATGCAGGCAATATTACAGGCGCTGTTGAATCCATCAGAGACATTACAGAGAATAAGCGCGCAGAGATGGCCATAGAGGAATCCGAGAAGCGCATGGGGGACATAATCCAGTTCCTGCCAGATGCCACTCTCGTTATAGATACCAATGGCAAGGTTATCGCCTGGAACAAGGCCATGGAGGAGCTGACTGGAGCCAGGGCCGAAGATATCCTGGGCAAGGGCAACTATGAGTATTCCATACCATTCTATGGCTTAAGGCGGCCCATACTTGTCGACATGGCATTGAAGCCCGACCCTGAGCAGGAGACTGAGTACAGCCAGCTAAAGAGGGAAGGAAATGCCCTGGTAGGCGAGGTCTTCATACCGACATTTGGCCAGAGCGGCTCATATATCTGGTGCAAGGCCACCCCTCTCGTCGACAGCGCAGGCAATATAATCGGGGCTATAGAATCCATCAGAGATATCACAGAGAGGAAGAGAGAAGAGCAGAAGATAGCGGCCATAATAGAGTTCCTGCCAGATGCCGCCGTGGTGATAGACAGCGAAGGAAAAGCTATCGCCTGGAACAAGGCCATGGAGGAGCTGACAGGGACAAAGGCCGAGGATATTCTGGGCAAGGGCAATTATGAATATTCTCTGCCATTCTATGGCAATAGAAGGCCGATGCTCGTAGACCTGGCCCTAAAACCCAGAGAGGAGCTGGAGAAGAGTTACGGCAGCTTCAATAGAGAGGGCGATGACACGATTGTAGTCGAGACCTTCAATTCCATGATAAGGGGCGGAGAAGGCGCATATGTCTGGGCCAAGGCATTGCCGTTGCGTGACTCTTCAGGGG
>DATMZB010000055.1:0-3834 GCA_035560655.1 Methanotrichaceae archaeon
AGCAGGGACCGCTCCAGGGCTTTCCATCAGCGGCGTCAAGTTCAATGATCTCAATGGCAACGGCGTCAGGGATGGCAACGAGCCAGGAATTGCCGGCTGGATGATCCACCTCACCCGCAATGGCGGTGAGACGCTCGACACGGCCACTGATGCTGAAGGTCATTACTCATTCGTGGGCCTGGAGTCAAGCAGCTATATCGTAACCGAAGATCCTTCTCCCGAAGTGAACCAGTCTGCTCAGGCAGACAGCGCTTATAACATTACTTTGATGAGCAAGGATGAAAACCATCTCGACTTCGGCGGCTGCAAATCGTGCCTGGCATCCTCCGGCATCTCTCAGGAGGCGTCCCCTTCACAGAATGCCAATGGCACAGCCGCAAACAAATCCCAGGAATCGGCTTCTATAGCTGGATCTCTGTCCATAAACGGCACTGTCTTCAATGATCAGAACTGCGATGGAGTCAGGAATGGCAATGAGACAGGCCTGCCCGGCTGGACGGTCCATCTGATGCATAATGGTGCTGATATGCTCAATGCCCTCACTGATGCAGCGGGAAATTACATCTTCGCGGGCTTGGAGCAGGGCAGGTACCTCGTTGCCGAGGACCTTGATCTGGGCTGGAACCAGACGGCTCCTGAAAGCGGCGCTTATGATCTCACTCTGGCAGATAAGGGCGTGGATCGTGTTGATTTCGGCAACTATAAGTCATGCCTGACCCCATCAGCCGCGGCACCTTCAAATGAGACATCCGAGGCCGAGGACAATGTGAGCAGCACAGAGGTCCAGGCAGCCCCAGATGAGCTGGAACCATCGCAGTCCAATCTCACATCCACGGCTGCCGGCAGCAATGAGTCTGCTATCATCAACAACCAGGGGGAGCCGGCTGTAACGGCAAATGCATCCAAGACCGTCCTCCCGGGAACTGATGAGGCATTCTCTGAAGTCTCTTCGCTCTCTTCAGCCGGAGATGCATTCTCTGAAGCTTCTTCACTATCTTCATCCAATGATGCTGCAGGCACTGCTCATGGCACGTCAGCCAACAGCTCTCAGCTCTCAGCCTTCGTCACTCATGGGGCTGCAGCAACAAGCAACGTGAATACGACCTCCGGCTCGAACAGCACGGTGGTCAAATGAGATCTCATCTGGCAGTTTATCTGCTATGTTTACTGTATATCAGCTTGAGTTCGGGGCTATGTCTGGCCTCGACTGAGCAGGGCTATAATCTGACAGAAAACGCCAGCCCAAACCAGGCTGTGGTCGCGGGATCGAACAGCTCTGAAAATAACAGCACTGTCCAGGCCGTTTCATCCAGCCTGGTCCCTGACATCAATGCAACTTCGCCTGATGAGAATGCGACTGAGCTGAATGCAACTGAAATAAATGCAACTGAGCTGAATGCAACTGAAATAAATGCAACTGAGCTGAATGCAACTGAAATAAATGCAACTGAGTTCACGGCCGGCAATCCAAACGGGCCTGGCAAGGCAACGCTCGTATCTCCAAAGGGCATTATAAGCACCAGCACTCCACCTTTCGTCTGGAGTTCAGTGAATGGGAGCACATCCTATCAGCTCTGGATAGATAGTCCTGGAATGCACGTCTTCGACCGCTGGTATAAGGCGTCTGATGTATCCTCTGGGTCCATCTGCTCAGCCCTGATTGAGAAGAAGCTGGACAAGGGCACATACACCTGGAAGGTCCAGACAGGGAGCGATGCCGGAGAGGGGCCGTGGTCCAATATGATGCAGTTTGCAGTCAACCCGCCGGCTCCACCTGCCAAGACCACCCTGATATCTCCAACAGGCACTGTGAGCGCCAGCACTCCTACATACACATGGCGCGCTGTCAACGGAGCCACCAAGTATCAGATCTCAATAGACGGGCCCAAGGGACGCGTTCTCAAGCAGTGGTATGATGCTTCAAAGGTAACCTCCGGGTCCATCTGCTCAGTCAAGCCTGAAAAGAAGCTCGATCTGGGTGCATACACCTGGAGGGTCCAGACCAAGGGCGATGCTGGAGACGGGCCCTGGTCCAGTGATATGAAGTTTGCCGTGACTGACTCCAAGAAGTGGACCTACATGGTGTACCTGGACGGCGATAACGACCTGGAAAAGTTCGCGATACTCAACTTCCTGCAGATGGCGACAGTGGGCTCGACCAGCGATGTCAACATCCTGGTTCAGTTCGACAGAATACCTGGCTATGATAACAGGTACGGCGACTGGGTTACAGGCAAAAGGTTCTACATAACTAAAGGCATGGTCCCCACACAGGAGAATGCAGTTGGAGACATGGGCGAGCCTGACATGGGCGATCCCAAAACATTGAGCAGCTTCATAACCTGGGCCAAGGAGAACTACCCGGCCAAGAACTATGCGCTGGTAATGTGGAACCACGGTGACGGCTGGAGGCATTACCTGAGGCTTATACCCTGGGCAGATGATGCCACAATATCAGATGACAGCCCGGCGGGCAAGGGCGTCTGCTGGGATGATACCAGCAATACATTCCTCACTATGCAGGGTGTCGGCGCTGCCCTGGCAAGCTCGCCTGTGACCCTTGTGGATTACGATGCCTGTCTCATGCAGATGATCGAGGTCTCATACCAGGACAGCCCCAATGTTCAGGTCCATGTGGGGTCCGAGGAGAACGCGCCTGGATACGGCAATCCCTACGACACAATACTGAAAGATCTGACTGCCAAGCCGGTGATGACACCTGAAAGCCTGGGAAGCGCCATAGTCCAGCGCTATATAACCTTCTATATGCCAGGCTCTGCTTACAACATCCCCAAGGCGACAAAATCAGCAGTGAGCGACTCGGCCATCTCCGGCCTTGTCACAGCAGTCGACGGCCTGGCACAGGCATTGATCAATGTGGAGCCAGGAGAGTATGCTCACATACAGAGAGCCAGCATCGAGGCAGATTACTACGCCGACACTGCTTTTGGCTCAGTGGACCTGTATGACTTCGCCAGGCTTGTAAAGCTGTACGTTCCTGATGCGGCAGTGGCCGCCGCAGCTCAGAATGTGATGGATAAAGTAAAAGCGGCCGTAATCACAGAAGCTCATGGCAAAGGCCATCCCAACGCCAATGGAATTAGCATCTGCCTGCCTGAAACCTCAGCAGATTATCTGCTCTCATACGAGGGCACAAGGTTTGCTGCAGACACCCACTGGGACGAGTTCCTGAGAACGCACCTGGCCATAGCTACTGCGTTCAATGAGAACTTCAGAGGCAGCACATTCCCTGCCAGCTGGAAGATAGCCTATGGCAACTGGTCTGTGGACAGCAGCGGCCTGTACTCGGGTGATAAGGCAAACAGCTGGCCCAGCGTGTACTACAATGCAACATTCTCTAACTTCACATACGAGGCAAAGATATTCCGAGGCGGCGATGCCGGCAGCTCGAATGCAAATGATGCAAGCAATCCAAATGCAATTGTAGTTCGGGGCAATCCATCAGTGCTGTGCGGCAATACGTCCAAGAGCCAGGGGAACACATGGGATACTGCGTACTACTTCCAGTACTCCCGCACAGGGAAGTACAGCATCTGGAAGTCGACAGGCTCCTGCAACTGGACCTGGATCCAACCGTGGACTGATGCTTCAGCGATCAATAAGGGCGACGCCTGGAACGTTTTGAAGGTGAGGGTCGCTGGAAATGATATGTACTTCACCATCAACGATATTCCGGTCTTTTTGGTGAAAGACACGTCATTCAGCTCCGGAAAGGTGGGCCTGAGCTACTATGCCGGTGAGGGCGCTGGATTCAGGGTGGACCATGCTACACTCATCACAGGCAGCCCCATAATCAATGGCTTCAGATCTGAA
>DATMZB010000056.1:0-5005 GCA_035560655.1 Methanotrichaceae archaeon
GATATTCTCATTCTCTTGAGAAAGAATTTCCTTCTTCATGTTTAAATGTGTCAATTTTGCCTGGATATTTGTGTTATGAGCGGTATAAAGCGCTGCTAAGGCAGCAGCCAACGTGCCTAATGAGGCAAGCCCCTGGAGAAATGTGAAATCGGTCATACATCTCCTGTGAGTTATCTAGTGCTAAAGTACAAGGCGCTTTCCATCCTTTCTTGCAGAGGCCATGGTGGATCCTCCCTGAGACTTATAGCAGCCGGGTTGCCGGCCCGGACCCTCATGGATCTATACCTCAAATGGTAACTCCGAGGGCATGGGAAATAATGTGCTCATTTTGAGCACCTTTTCTGATCGACAAGGCTGCAAAAACCCAATACATGTTACTATATCGTGATCTCTCAGCGCGTTGGATGTTCCTATTCTTCAGTAGTACCGGATATGCCAATATTTATTCGTGGTATATTGTACTACAAACACACGAGATTTGCCAGCACTGGCTAGTGGTAAGATGGTTCACAAGATCCCAGCGCGTGAAGAGTCAAGGAAACTGCAGGAGCAGCCACTGCTATGGGCAAGCAGGCCCGCATCCTGAAAAAGATCCCTGGCATGGAACAGGAAGCACAGTTACGAGTGGCCAGAGCAGCGGGATGGAGGACAGAGGTCCCGAGATTGCTAACTAAAGATGCCAGAGTACATGACGTGATCATGCTGAAGAATCCCTTGATCAGGCGTAATAAGAATGGCGATGAGAAGACGTACTACAGATGGTCTGTTTCTGGCAGGAAGGCAGTGAGACCATCACAAAATATCTTGGGAGCTGCAATAAGATAAGCAAAGCCGAGGCTCTGGAGAAGGCCCGGAGTCTGAAGAAAGAAGCATTGGATCTTGCCAAATAGCGGCCGATATAAACCCTTATATATGCAGGCGATCTTATTCGGAAATCAGGGACTTTGCCCCAAAGGAGTGGATAAAAATGAGGATTGGAGGATTGATTTTAGCAACAATATCTGTTGTTATTCTTGCATCTTGCATAAACAGTGCATCGGCTTCAGATACCTCAATCAACGTAAAGCCGATATCAGTAGGATCGGCATCTCCACAAAATAGTATTCCTGTTATTGTAACCTTTGATGTTACTACTCCAACAAATCATGGCATCTGCGGATTGACCTCATCCAATTTCAAATTGACAACTCTCACGGTACCCCCATATGGTCCTGCGGTCGTTATTACGAGCCTAACGCAGTTGGATTCCAGCCGTGTTCCGCATATTTGCTATTACTGGATTCGTGTGGCCCCAACAACATACCAAGGCAAACAATATAAGTGGACAAAAGGGACGTATAACGTCCGGCTAGACTATATCCAGGGTTCGCAAGTAGTTGCAAGCAAAACGTTTAGCTTTACTGTGTAAGCCACTCATATCAATCTAAATCACCTTTTTATGTATACCTGTCTTTTTATCCAACAACCTCCAATGAGTCGACTATGGGCAATGGCGTCTTTCTCATCCAGGCCGATGGCAAACTCGTCGAGATGTCAGAGGAACCATGCCATAACTCGACGTCCAAGTGTGCCTCTGTCAGTGTTCAAAGAGAGAGCGGTTCTTAAACAATTCCTCGATGTCCTTGATTGGGCAGTTCAGGAGATCGACGCATCCTGACACGTTTACCACGCAGAAGGAACGGATAATTGTGTATTCATTCGATCCATATGCCACAGGTTTTTCAATAAGCTTAGGTCGTCTCGACGATGAGAATATATAGAATATCACATCTACGCAAGCCTAGTGATGATCATCTTAGGAGCATCAGGATGACAAGCAGTGACATCTCGAAGAGGATCTCAGAGCTTTACCAGCGAGTTCAGGATCTTCGAACTCAGAGCTTGAGCAGTCCAGATCAAGCCATCGATGTTCTATCAGATGCCCTTGAGGAGCTTGAGGCAAGCATTGCAGAGCTTTCCACGGCTGAGGAAGAGCTGTGCCAGCAGAATGAGGAGCTAGCACTGCTGGCATCCTTCCCAATGCTCAACCCGAATCCCATAGTCGAAGTTGACCTGGCAGGCCGTGTGTATTTCCTCAACCCTTCTGCACAGCAGTTGTTCCCCGATCTCCAGGAAAGTGGACATGATCACCCCTGGCTGGCAGACTGGGAGTCAGTGGCTCAGACATTCCGTGATAACGAGACAAGGACATACATCCGGGACATACATGTTGGCGATAGGTGGTACCAGCAGTCGATGTACTTCATGCCGGATGCCCAGGCCATCCGCATCTACGGCCTGGATATTACTGAACGCAAGCGGGCGGAGAGGGCGCTGCAGGAGAGCGAGGCGCGATATCACATGCTCTTCGAACATAGCAAGGATGCAATTATCCTTAGCGATCCCAGGGATGGCGGAATAATACTGTCAGCTAATCCAGCCGCCAGCCGGATGCTTGGATGGAATGAAGGAGATTTGATCGGCAAGGGCAGAGAAGTGATGTTCGACCTCGAAGACCCCGCGCTCTTAGCCTTGTTGGACAAGCGCACGAGCTTTGGTTCGGTAAACGCCCAGATTAACTACAGGCGCAAGGATGGGACCATATTTCCAGGAGAGCTGAGCACCGCCCTATTCACTGATGATAAGGGAGAGCCTCGAACCATCGCTACCATCCGAGATATTACACAGCGCAAGCTGGCCGATGACGAGCTTCTAAAGAATGAGGCTCAGTTTAAGGCGCTCATACAGAACCTGGACTCAGGGGTGGCTCTGGTCGATGATGATGGAAAGTTCACAATAGTAAACCCTGCCTTCCTGAAGATATTTGGCCTTAGTGAGGCCCAGTCCGATATCAAGAACGTCAACGATCAGGACTGGTCCCAGTGGCAGGTGTTTGAGGATGATGGAAAACTGCTCTATGTAGATGATCATCCTGTCAGGAGAGCCGCAATGGCTGGAAAACCAGTCAGGAACAAGCTTGTGGGCATGAGGCTGCCAACAGGTGGAGACCTCACCTGGATGCTCGTCAGCGCCGAGCCGATCCTCGATGCCCAAGGCAACCTCCACTGGTTGATCTGCACGTACCACGATATCACCGAGCGCAAGCGGATGGAAGAGGAGTTGCGCGAGAGCGAGGAGCGTTATCACAGGCTCTTTGACAACATGGCGGAGGGCTTTCTGCTGGCGGAATTGATCCGGGATGATGCCGGAACGCCGATAGATTTTCGCATTCTTGAGGCAAATCTGGCCTATGAACCCATCCTCGGGTGTCCACGTGAAGCCGCGATTGGCAAAAAGTTGTTCGAGGTGTTCCCCGGACTGGACATTGACAGGTTTGCCGCCATCGCCCATGTCGCGCAGACGGGAGAGCCGCTGCGGTGGCAAGGGTTATTCGCACCGACGGGACGCTTCTATGAGAACGTCTACTACTCACCGCACCCTGGCCAACTTGCCGGAATCTTTACCGACATTACCGACCGCAAGCAGGCCGAGGAGGCGCTGCAAAAGGCAAAGAACGAGCTGGAGCTGAAAGTCGCTGAGAGAACTGCCGATCTCATCAAGGCCAAGGACCAGGCCCTGGAAGCAGTCGAGGCCAAAGCCGCATTCCTGGCCAACATGTCTCATGAGCTGCGGACGCCCATGAACGCTGTGATTGGCTTCTCAAGCCTCCTCCTGGACGAGTCTCTGACCCCCGACCAGCGTGACTACATAGAGCGAATCAAGAACGGCGGCGAAGCTCTCCTGGCAATCATCAGCGATATTCTTGATGTTTCCAAAGCAGAGAAAGATAAGATTGAGCTGGAACACCAGCCTCTCAGCATGAGGCGCTGTATAGAAGAGTCCCTGGACCTGGTGGCAGTTGCGGCCGAAAAGAAGGGCCTGAACCTGGCGTACACCGTCAGCTATGGCACGCCTGATGCAATCGTGGGAGATCACGGAAGGCTCCGGCAGATCCTGGCCAACCTGCTCTCAAATGCAGTCAAGTTCACTGATATTGGAGATGTATCTGTATCAGTCTCATCCAAAATCCTTGATGAGAATATGCACAAGATATCCTTTAAAGTCGTGGATACGGGCATAGGCATTCCAGAAGACAAGATGGACAGGCTCTTTAAGCCTTTCAATCAGGTGGAACACGTCATAAGCCGTAAGCGTGACGGCGCAGGTCTCGGCCTGGCTATATCAAAAAGGCTGGTAGAACTCATGGGTGGAGAGATATGGGCAGAGAGCGAGGAAGGCAAAGGTTCGACATTCAGCTTCACCATCCAGGCAGAGGCCATCCCCGGCAAGCACCTGGATCTCACAGAGGCGAATAAAGATATCACCTACAAGAACCTCGCAGAAAAGAAGCCTATGGCAATCCTGGTGGCTGAAGACAACCCCTCGAACCAGAGGGTGCTGGTTGAGATGCTAAAAAGGATGGGATATCGGCCTGATGCCGTGGCAGATGGACGGGAAGTCCTCCAGGCCCTCGAAATCCGGCCTTACAATCTGGTTCTTATGGATGTCAAGATGCCTGTGGTGGATGGAATCACTGCCACAGAGGAGATACGCAGGCTCTGGCCGTCTGAGAAGCAGCCCAGGATCATAGCCATCACAGCATACGCAATGGACAGCGACCGTGAGAAGTGCCTCGAAGCCGGTATGGATGACTACCTCGCAAAGCCGGTGCAAATGAAGGATTTGGAGACTATTCTGATGAAATACTCAGGAGAGCCTGCATGAAAGCGGCTCTTCTCCTGACGATGTTTGAAGAGTGATCTCACATCCAGCCATGACCCTGCAAGCATTGGTGGGCCATGACAGTCTGAAGAAGCCTTTTACAAAAATCATCAAACGCACAGCCCAATTATGACATTGGCAGTGATTGATTTAAGGGTTTCTAATGGTATGGTGGTGTGCCCTGGATATAAATCCTAGATGGACGGATAGGCCGCAGGCTGTTTAATAAGTACCTCAGTAGCTGATGTTTATATTGATGATTCTGGCATTCCCACGGCCCATACTATCTTAGCGGTCATAGAGT
>DATMZB010000057.1:0-3176 GCA_035560655.1 Methanotrichaceae archaeon
CTCTCTCAAAGAACATAAAGGAGGTCGAAATTTTAGACTACCAAAACCCTGAAGACAAGATCTGGCAGGAGAATCTTAACAACCCCCTCTTTAAGAGCGATGCCTGTGGCGGTGCTGGTATTATAAGCCTCTTCAAACAGAGCGAAGTGAATCCTGAACTCCTAGCGCACGAATCCGGGCATCTCCTGGACGGCGTATCTGGCAGTAAGTCTAAAGGTCAAATCTCAGACAGTCCTGAATGGGCCAAAGCAATAGAGTCGGATGGCCGGGACTATGAGCACAAAGGCTTTGTCTCAGATTACGCGGCTTCTCATGGCTCGAAGCAAGAGGATCTGGCCGATAGTGTTAGTCAGTATATGAACTTCCACAAAACTTTCACTAAAAAATACCCCAACCGCGCCGCGATCCTGGATAAGCATCTGATGAAAGACATTGAGACCACTGAAAGGCACACGTTGGACGCTCTTGGCAGGGCGATTACATGATGGAAGTTATAGACGGTCCAACCCCCGGCGGCGGCATAAAAGCTGAAATCAGCTACTTCGACAACTCTATGAACGCCGTTGATAAGGCGGTCGCCAGCCGTGTCATGATCCGAGAGCTTGACGCCAGCGGACAGATGGTCCAGGAGACATGGGGTTCTCTGGGCGGTGGCGCTTTACAAAATTCTCAAGGTGATTCTATTCCCAAGTATACCGATGATAACTGGGATGGCTCTCAGAGCAGGTTCTCTGAGGAGCAATGGCAGAAATCCTGCCTTCTCCCAGGAAAAATAAAAACGGATTCGAAGTTGCCGATCCGTGAGCCGGATGGAACTATTAACATCAATGCCGTCCGCAATGCCCTTTCCCGCCTCTCCCAGACCAAAGGCATCCCAGACAAAGAAGCCTTGAAAGCCAAACTCGAAGGCATCCTGGCTGATTTTAAGAAGGGCGATGAGAGCCCCAAAGAAAATGCCCTCAGCCCCGCCTATCTCCAGGCCCACTATGATGAGGTCAAAAAGAGGGGCGATGTGGGCATGATCCATGGGGCAATCCTCTCAGACATTCACAGGACGGCCAAGTCTGTGGCAGGTGGCAAGAGCAAGGCGGCCAAAGCTGCTGAGGTCATCCCAGAGGGTGAACCTGGTCATGAGCTGCAGGAGTCCCCTGCAGAAGAGGCTCAGGAGCAGGCAGAAAAGCCCGATGAGGAAGCCGACGAGGCCAAAGATCCCTCCTACGAGTACCTGATGGCCCACAAGAAAGCTTTCGATTCTCATAAAGGCCTCGGCGATGATATCCGATCAGAGATTGATGCCACTGCTCAGAAGAACTGCATGACCAACAGCGCCCCCGAAGCCTTCAGATTTGATAGCATCTCTGCAGAAGGCGGCATCCAGGAAGACCAGGACACCATCACAGTCCCTGTAGTCCTGATGAAAGAGGGTGTTGTCAAAGGCGCTCTAAAGCAATATGATCAGTTTGCGGACCCAAAGGGCTTGCAGGGCGCTAAGTGGCTGGAGGGCGTGCCCATCGTAAGGGAGCATCCAGCATCCCGGACTGTCTCAAGTGCGACTCCGAAGCTGGGACGAATCTTCGACGTGGCCCTGCGACCCGATAAGCGGGATGTCTTTGGCAAGGCCCAATTCTTCAAGAATGCTCTGACCCCAGATGAGCTTGAAAAGCTCCGCTCTGGCCAGCCCGTCGGCGGCTCCATAGGCTATTGGTGTGGTCTGGAGCAGCTCCGAGAAAACAAAGAGCAGGACGGCAAGCTCTACAACGCCATTGAGAAAGGGCCGTATTTCTTTGATCATTTTGCTCTAACCGATGTGCCCGCCTGCTCTACAGAGATGGGCTGCGGATTCAATCAGAACGCTATGGCTCCTGAAGACCTGGGCAAGCTGGTGAAGGGCTATACTGCTGCAGAAATCGAAAAAGACCAGTCACCCGGCCCGGCTGGCAAGCCGCCAGATCCGGTCGTTAAGGACGACGATCTAGGAATGTGGGACATGAAACCAGAAGATATGGACGAAAGCCAGCTCAAAGGGGCTCTGAATTCCTTCATAAAGAAGGCTTCTTCGATAGCGATCGTGGAGAACCCAGAAGAGCAGGCTAAACAGGCATTGGAATTGATCAAATCAATAGCTAACGATGATTACGTGGTGGATATGAAGGAACTTGATGAAGTAAAGTCTCAGCTCAATTCGCTGGTAGAGGCTACTAAGACCCTTACCGCACAGATAGCTGAGAAGGATGTAAAGCTCAACAGTCTGGATAGCACTGTTGCGAACATTGCCGCTGAGAAGAAGGCCGCAGAGGCCGCCCTGAGCGCAAAGCAGCTCTCAGATGCCCAGGAGATATTCTTCAACTCTCTGAAGCCTGCCTACAAGACCACAGAAGAGGACAGGGCTGCTGAGTGGGCAACCTACACCGCAAACCCAGCAGTCTACATGATGGCCAACTCTGAGAAGCTGGACATGACCCTCCGCACCAACTCAAAGGCCGTGCCCTATGGCAGGGAGTACGAGGATCACAGGCAGGCATCCGAGACTGATGAGCTTGAGACCTTCAGGCAGAATGGAATGCTGCCCTCGATTGAGGACATTAGAAGGGGCATCGGGCTCGCTCCTCAGAAGAATGATGCTAACATTGTGAGGGTCTAAAATGACAGATGCTACATCAGTTCCTATCAGCCTGCCTTGTGCAGGTGAGGTCATCTACAAGGGTTATCTCTACAAGAACACCAGTGGCAACATGACCGCCATTGACGGCAAGGCCGACACTGCTCTGGTGGTTGCTGTTGAGACATCCTGGGACATCAAGCTCGGCCAGGCCAAGGCCAAGGTCGCAGGAGAAGAGGCCAACTTCTATCCGCTTGGCTGCGGTAAGATCGTGCCAGTGGCATGTGTTGTCAGCCAGACACTCAATATCGGAGCCCCTCTGTACCTGGACGATTCCGTAAATGGTCAGGCCACGGCTGCTAACTCTACATCTACAATGATAGGTCACTACATGGGCAGGCAGCAGGGTCTTGTAACCGTTGCTGGTCAGCTCGTTCCATGCCTCCTCGATGTTAAGATTGGAGGTGCTTAATTATGGTTAATCCCGCAACAAACACAGGACCAATGACCCCAGATATGCTGGGCAAGTTGGTTAAGGGCTGGGCACAGAGCACTGTAACGGTGCTTGATTTGGACC
>DATMZB010000058.1:0-2852 GCA_035560655.1 Methanotrichaceae archaeon
GATATCGTATCAGCAGGACAAAATATGAAGTTAAAATCATAAATATGGAACTTTAAAGCTCGGGACCGAGGGTCGCATAAGCAGAACATAGCATTAATTGCTTGATGCCTGCCGCGCCTCAGATGCCGTTTTATTACTCCAGAAATAATGGTCGATTCAGGCCTAAAAAGGGGTTCAGCATTTTTTTAATAACAGTGTATATGGACGCTGATGAACGATCTAGACAATAGTGTCCACAACAAGTGTCTATTAATAATATGGTACACTTGTATGGGTCGGAGAGTTTATGAGACTTAGAGTAGTTAGTTCAAAAAATGAGATATCCGTTCTCAACCCCAATGAGAAGACTATTCACCTGGCCTTCAGGGCATCAAATGTGGACTTCCTAAGCTTGATGCAGAAATGTCCAAGGCTTAGAATGATCCAGATACCCCCCTCATACAGAAAGACTCTGTCCAATGCCATCAAGGTCTTCCTGGACATGCAGGGAATTGAGCTCCTGGAAGGAGATGTCTGGGGCCACAGAAAGGATCTGGATGAGTACTTCACAGTGGATGATGCCACAATGGAAGAGATCAGGTCTCTGGCGGATTCTGGAGCGGATATTGAGGATGTAGCATCACAGATCCAGAAGAGGGCTCGGCTGGGACCAGATCTGATCAAGTACATAGCCAAGACCAAAATAACCGCTTAGAGCTAGGCCTGTCTTGAACTGGCTGCTCTCAGCATCTTTTTCGCAATGCTTCTCAGCCAAATGTCCTTAATCTCTGCTGGGCTCTTTCTAACCCATCTAAAAGGCCTTATCGCCTTGGTCAGCAGCGAAGTTCTAAATCGATCATGCTATTTTATTGATCTCTCTTCAACATGATATCCGATCAGCGCAATATCCAATTCATCTACCGTCGCTGGCTTGGCGATAAAATCGTCCATGCCTGATATGAAAAGCGCAACTGAACAACTTGAAGCATCTCAGGCCAGAATGGACCAAGAGGAATATATATTCCGCCAATACGTTTCTGAAATGAGCCCCGTGTCCGTACAGGCCGCCCTGAAGATCAAGGCGATCGCACTTGAGAAAACTTGCAGGCAGCATTGCGGATACTTAAAGGGTCCTGATAGGAATGGATCTGCATAAGGACTGACTGAGGATGATATGAGCGCTGAGAATCCAGAGACGTCTGCCGCAGAATGGCAGCCCAAATCAAGCTCGGAGTTTCAAAAAGAGATCGATGAACTGCAGGCCCGCCTGAAAGATGCAGAGGAGCTTACCAGAGCCATAAGCCACGGCGAAGTGGATGCCCTGGTGGTCTCAGGCCCTCAGGGTGAGCAGATCTTCACTTTGGAAGGCGCAGATCATGCCTATCAAGTCATGGTCGAGGCCATGAGCGAGGGCGCAGTCACAGTGGGGCAGGATGGACTCGTACTCTACGCAAATCGCCGCTTCGCGGATATGCTCAAAGCTCCTCTTAAGAAGGTGATAGGCTCATCGATCTACTCTTTTATAGAGGCTTCAAACCTGGCCACCTTCAGGGTAATGCTGCACCAGGGCCTGGGCAGCATTGAAACAGCACTCCGGGCAGAGGATGGAAGATCTCTGCCTGCGTATATCTCCGTTAGCGTCCTTAAGATCGACGAGAGCCAGAACGCCTGGTGTTTGGTCGTAACTGATCTGACAGAGCAGAAACGAAGTATTGAGATAGTGGCCGCCGAGAAGCTTGCCCGCTCCATCATAGAGCAGGCTGCAGAGGCCATCATTGTCTGCGATGAGTTTGGAAAGATCACAAGGTTCAGCAATGCCGCACCAGGGATATGCGAGTTTAATCCCATCTTCAGGCATTTCGATGAGGTCTTCGATCTCAGGCTCACCTCCGGGGAGGATGTGGATAAGAAGATCTCACCTGTATCCACAGCCCTGCAGGGATCGACTCTCCTGCATGTTGAGGCGAGATTTGAGAGGAGCGATGGACAGATATTCTACCTGCTTTTGAACGCGGGACCGCTCAAGAACGCCGAAGAAAGGATCATAGGGTGTGTAGTGACCCTGGCGGATATTACCGAGAGAAAGCAGATGGAAGAGGAGCTAAAGAAGGCGAAAGATGAGCTTGAGATAAGGGTCAAGGAGAGAACTGCAGAGCTGTCCCAGGCAAAGGAAGAGCTGGAGGCTACGAATGAAGAACTCAGGGTAGAGCTGGATCACCACCTGAAGCTCGAAGTCGAGGTATCCCGGGCCAAGCAAGAGCTGGAAGCGGCCAATGGAGAGCTCCAGATGGAGCTGGCGGCACATCAGAAGCTCGAGGCAGAGATATCACAGGCCAAACAGGAATTAGAGCTGATGAACGAGGAGCTCCAGGCAGAACTGGAGTATCACCAGAAGCTCGAAGTCAATCTGATAAAAGCCAGAGATGTGGCAGAGGCCGCATCCAATGCCAAGGCATCTTTCCTGGCCAATATGTCCCACGAGCTCAGGACGCCTTTGAACGCCGTAATCGGCTTTTCAAGCCTCCTGCTGGACGAGCCTTTAACCCCTGAACAGATGGACTACATAGAGGGCATCAGGAATAGCGGCGAGGCCCTGCTGGCCTTAATTAACGATATCCTTGATGTTTCCAGGGCAGAGAAGGAGCTGGTGGTTCTGGAGTATCAGCCTTTAAGCCTCAAGGGAAGCATTGAGGAGTCAATGGACATGGTGGCGTCTCTTGCATCAAAGAAGGGCCTGAACCTGGCCTATACAATCAACTACGGCACCCCAGACACTATTATAGGCGATCCTGGAAGGCTTCGGCAGATCCTTGTCAATCTCCTCGAAAATGCAGTCAAGTTCACGGATAATGGAGGCGTGTCTGTATCCATAT
>DATMZB010000059.1:0-14493 GCA_035560655.1 Methanotrichaceae archaeon
ATGTCATAGTGATGAACAAGATACCGCTGCAGAGGATAAAGGAGACGAAGCCCGACCTGTACAAGCCTTATGCATTCCACGTCCTGATGCACGAGTACCTCCACACACTTGGATATATGGATGAGAAATTGGTACGATCCAAGGTCTTTGACGTATCCAAGGCAGTTCTCGGCGAGGATCACCTGGCGACCCAGATTGCAGTGGACACAAAGTGCTTCTTCAACCACCTGGTCTATCCAGACACCGTCTGGAAGGCGGATGATATAGGAATTGAGCTGGTACACGATTTCGACAGGTCAAGCGTCTGCTATATAGCTTGAATAAGCAGGGCCAATGAGCCCTGTCATCTCTTCCTTAGGCTTGCTTTCCACCATCGATTTTTCAGTACAGGCCTGAACCTCTCCAGCATCTGCGATGCAGGTAAAGGTTGAAATCTATTCAGGCCCAATTAATTAACCATGTCCTTAGAATCAAACAAGGCCCTGGTTCGCCGTTTCCTGGAAGAGGTTCCGGGAAAAGGCAATTTGTCAGTCGTGGATGATCTGGCCCTTCCAAGTTTAGTGCTGCATGTTCCTCTGCCCGAGCAGACACCCGGAGCAGAGGGCATGAAGGATATTGCATTCGTATGCAGGAATGCCTTTCCAGACATGAAGATCACCCTGGAGGACATGATCGCTGAAGGAGATCGAGTTGCCTGCAGGTTCACCACCACCGGCACCAACTCAGGCCAGTTCATGGGCCTGCCTCCAACGGGTCGGAAGATATCCCTTTCAGGAATAGAGATATTCAGGATAGAGGACGGCAAAATAGCTGAGATCTGGGGCCAGGCAGATCTGCTGGGGCTGATGCAGCAGCTGGGGGTAACACCCCAGCTATGATCTCCTGTCCAGCATCCATTTTATGTTCTTCAATACCCCCAGGATGGTATTGACCTCCCTCTCTGTGAGCCCGGCCCTGCCGAAGATGCGGCGCAGCATGAGCAAAGTAAACTCGGCCTTGTGATCAGGGTATCTGGTCTCCAACAAGATCTCCCTTGCCTTGTTCTGGAGTATGAGCAGGCTGTCCCTGCTGGCCAGACGGGTCTCGCCGCCATTCAGGCCTGAGAGTTCATAGAGGAGCACAGCCGCGGCATGGGAGATGTTCATTATTGGGTAAGTATCGCTTGTGGGAATGGACACCACCATGTCGCAGGCCATGAGCTCCTCGTTGGTCAGGCCCACGTCCTCCCGGCCCAGTAGAAGGGCTATCTCGCCTTCCTTTCCCTGAAGCTTCACGGCCAGCTGGGATGGTGTGAAACAGGGCACCCGCAAATGCAGGCGCAGGTGCCTCTGCTCATCCCCAAGCCTCTTTCCTGTGGTGCCCACCACCAGGTCTGCGCCCTCCAGGGCCTCCTCCAGAGTGGTCGCAGTCCTGGCTCCGGCCAGAATATCTTTGGCATGGGAGGCCATGGCCAGACCAAAATCGTCTATCTGGCAGGGGTTGACCAGGACCAGGTTGGAGAAGCCGAAGTTCTTCATGGCCCTTGCTATGGAGCCGATGTTCCCATCGTACATGGGCTCTACCAGGACTACTCGAAGATCCATCTGTTATCCCTCTGGCTCATGGGCTGTATATATCGCTTCTCTCAAACATGCATTTGCCATCTGCGACATTTATCCAATCTTTAAGTGCCTGTTCACTGCACTCGTGCACACTGCCCTCTCCACTCCCATAAGTTAAAATACCGAAACCGCCGAAGTAAGCGAGGTTCCAATGCAGATCAGGCAAGTCATAGCCCTGGATGATGCAGATAAAACAGCGAATTCTCTTTTAATAGGCCTTGAGCAGCTCGGCCTGCAGATATGCAACGCCTCAAATTGCGCGGCGCATGATCTGGCCGGCGATGCTCTGCTGATATGCGGTCCAGGTTTTGAATCTACCCCCCAGGGGTCCCTAATCATCAGGCAGGCAATGAATAGCGGCTGCTGTGTCCTCATGGACCCATCGCAGTTCGCAGAGGTCTTGGAGGAGATAAGGAGGTCGGGCGGCATATCCGATGATACCAGGCGGGCCCTGGCCTCTTATGCTCTGTACAGGTGCATGGTAGAGGATGCCAGGCACCTGGCCACTCTTCAGGGCAGCCTCGACCTTCCCAGGTACATGGTCACTGCCTATGAGAAGGTTCAGGACCTGAGGTATGGCGAGAACTGGCACCAGCATGCAGCTCTCTACAGCAGGCCCGGAGCCATGGGATTGCACAGCGCCCGTAAGCTCTGCGGCCGGGAGATCTCCTATAATAACGTTGTCGATGCCGAGACAGTGCTGGATATGTTAATCGACCTGTCTGAGTACGACGGCGTCAGCACCAACCGCCCACTGGCAGTGATAGTCAAGCACGCCAACCCATGCGGAGTGGCCTATGGCCAAGACCTGGCCCAGGCATACAGGCAAGCATTCGCTACAGATCCCAAGTCGGCCTTTGGAGGAGTGATCGGCTTTAACCAGCCTGTTGACATCAAGGCTGCAGAGGCCATAGGCGACAGCTTCGTGGAGGTCCTGCTCGCTCCGGGGTACGAGCCAGAGGCCTTAAAGATGCTCATGTCAAAGCCCAACAGGAGGATTCTGGACATGGGAGATCTGCTCTCAAGAAAGAGCGAGCTCTATGGAAACAAGTGCATCAAGGGCACATTTGGAGGCGTTCTTGTCCAGGACTGCGACACAGGCGATATAAAGGAATGGAAGGTAGTGACAAAGAGGGCGCCCACAGATGAGGAGACCCGTGCCCTCAGGTTTGCCTGGAAGATAGCTAAGTTCATTAAGTCGAATGCCCTAGTGTATACTACTGGGGATCGCACCATAGGAATTGGATCCGGTCAGGTCAGCAGGGTCGATTCAGCCCGGTTCGGAGCTGAGAAGGCCGAGGAGCACGGCCTGAGCACGGTTGGAACTGTGGCCGCCACTGACTCCTTCTTCCCCTTCCGCGACGGTCTGGACGCGACCTATCGCGCTGGAGCCACGGCCGTAGCACATCCGGGCGGGTCCATCCGGGATGCAGAAGTTATACAGGCTGCTGATGAACATGGCATGGCTATGGTCTTCACGGGCATGCGGCATTTCAGACACTGAAATGCCCGGAATTTCTTTCTATCTACTTTTAGCGCTGTCGATCTCTTTACTATCAGGTCCATCACTATGTGCCACAATCCAGGCAGAGAGTGATGTTCAGGCTGCCATCGATCAGGCCAGCCCCGGGGACACAGTACTCGTGGGGCCTGGCCAGTACGGTCCCTTCCAGGTGGATAAGCCTCTGACCATAAAAGGCGTGGGCGGCCCCACGGTCCAGGCAAGAGTCCAGATCCCGGGCATGACCCTGGATGCAGACGGCATATCCGTCTCAGGCTTCAAGGTGCAGGGCATGTCGGGGGACCAGGCCTCAAAGTTCGATTACTACATGGCGCACAGGGACGACGCAGGGCTCAAGCTCGACCTCCCAAATGCAGCCATTCTGGTCGATGGCGATGATGCGTCCATATCCGAGACAGCCGTCTTCGGGGCTCAGGTGGGAATATACTCTGATAGCTCCTCTGGGCTGGATGTCAGGAACGCCAGCTTTGATAGCTGTGACAACGGGGTCCAGCTTCTCAACTGCTATAAGAGTACTGTTGCCTCAAGCACCTTTGCAGCCATCAAGAAGTACGGGCTGAACATCGAGGACAGCACCAACGTCACTGTATCCGGAAACAGGATTAAGGATGCCAAAAACTTCGGCCTTCTACTCAAGGACTCTCTTGGATGCAATGTCGAGGGCAATTCCATATCAGGTAGCACTGAGGGGATCGCCCTGTGGAACACCACCCAAAGTGAGGTTGGCAAAAATTATGTGACCAAGAACTATTACGGCATCCTGCTCTCTGATTCGGATGATAACCTGGTCATAGACAACCGGGCCGAGGAGAACCTTAGAAGCGAGATCATAAGCAACTTCGGCATGGGTATAAGCCTTCAGGACAACAGCTCTGACAACATCGTGGCCAGGAACCTGGTCCATAAAAACTTCAATGGCCTGGAGCTTACGAGGGGCACCACGTCCAATGTGGTCTACAGCAACAATGTATCAGACAACACGAATGGGATAAGAGTTGATAAGAACTTCGGCAACCTCATCTACCACAACAACTTCATCAAGAACACCGTCAACCTGTACGACAACGCCACACATAACTTCTGGAATGCAAGCGTTGGCAACTATTACAGCGATTACAAGGGCGTGGACAGGAATGGAGACGGCATAGGCGACAAGTCCTATAAGGTGCCAAAGGGAAGCTCTGAGGCATGGGATTTCCGGCCGCTGGCTTCACCGTGCAACACATCAGAGCTGGATATTGCGGCACTGAAGGCAGATCTGAGAAAGTATGCGATCTATGTACCACCGGATGACAGGCCGCTAAAGAAGGTGGATGGCGAGATGGTTATAAAGTCCAGTGTTCCCAGAGGGCCTCCCAAGTTCACTCCAAACAGCCTGGACTTCTAATTTTAGGCCAGGTGCACCTCTTCAGCACATCACTCAGCTCGTCCTTCTCCATAGGCTTGCTGATATAGTCATTCATGCCCGCCTCTAGACATCTCTCCCTGTCTCCTTCCAGGGCGTAAGCAGTGATGGCTATAATTTTAGGACCAAGTGGCCAGCGCTGCCTGATGGCCTTTGTGGCCTCTATGCCATCCATCTCAGGCATCTGGATGTCCATCAGGATTACATCATAGGGGTGCAGCTCCAGGGCCTTTAAGACCTCGAGTCCATTGGCAACAGCATCCGCTCTATAGCCAAGCTTTCTGAGCATGAGCAGGGCCATCCTCTGATTGATGGGGTTATCCTCTGCCAGTAGTATGCGCAGATCTTTGTTTTTGTCCGCCCCAGGCACCCCGGGCATATTTCGGATCGGCAGAAGAGGTGGTGCCGCCTTCATCGGCTCAGCAGGTGCATCAGCGGAAATGGTAAAGTGGAAACTGGAACCCCTGGAGGGAGAGCTTTCAGCCCAGATTCGTCCGCCCATCATTTCAACCAGGCGCTTGCTTATAGCGAGTCCAAGGCCAGTACCGCCGTACTTTCTGGTGGTTGATGAGTCTGCCTGAGAGAACGGCTCAAATAGCTTATCCAGGCATTCTCGAGATATGCCAATGCCTGTATCTCGGACTTCGAAGTGTATCTCATAGCTGTTGTCCTGATGCCTGGCAGCCTTTGCAGATACCACGACCTCTCCACGGTCTGTGAACTTCACGGCATTTGCCAGGAGGTTGACCAAAACCTGGCGCACCCTTGAGGGATCTCCTGCCACCACCTCTGGTGCAGGGCCTTCGATGCTACAGGAAAGCTTCAACCCTTTTTTAGAGGCGTCTGATGCTATCAGACCCAGGGCTTCATGGATGCAGTTCTGCAAATTGAAAGGCTGGCGTTCCAGCTCCATCTTTCCTTTCTCTATTCTGGAGAAGTCGAGGATATCGTTGATGATGGCGATTAGAGCCTGGCCGCTATTTTTAACGGTCTCTATACACTCTCTTTGCTCTGGGTTAAGATCGGTCTCCTGAAGGATGCTGGACATTCCAATGACTGCATTCATTGGAGTGCGAATCTCATGGCTCATGGTGGCCAGAAACTCTGATTTAGCCTTGACTGCTTCCAGGGCTAAGTCCTTGGCCTTCTGAAGCTCGGCGGTCCTCTCCTGGACTTTTCGCTCCAGTTCATCCCTGGATCTGCACAGTGCCTCCTCTGCGGCCTTGCGCTCTGTAATGTTTTCAAAAATAGCTACGAAATAATCTCGCTCAATGCTGTAAACTGATACAGACAACCAGATTTTCAGAGGCTTGAACTCTATCTCGAACTTCTCAGGCACGCCTGTCAATGCAACCTGTCCATAGATATCAAGCAACTCCGGGTGCGACTCCCATATCCCTGGAATTACCTCTGCAGCTCTCTTCCCTACCACATCTCTCAGGCCTGTCAGCCTTTTAAATGAATCATTTACCTCAAGATATACGAGATCTATGGGGCGGCCGCAGCCGTCGTAAAGCATCTTGCAGTACGCAGACCCGCCTAGCATGTTCTCAAATAGCGAATGATATCGTTTTTCGCTCTCTTGGAGCGCTTCCTCGAACTGCTTGCGCTCTGTGATATCCCTGATGATCATGCTCGTCTTGATGCTGCCATCGGCATCTGAAAAGAGGCCTGAGGAGACTTCTGCGATAAAAGTGGTCCCATCCTTCCGTCTGTTAGTAAGTTCTGCCTTCGCCCGGCCGGTCTTCTCTCTTTCCTCAAGCGCGGCTGCGAACCTCTCGTCCTTGACTATCAGTCCCTCTCTTCCAGCCCGTATAACCTCTTCTTCAGTCATGCCAAAGATGCTGCATGCTTGAGAATTTGCAGATAGGATAGTGCCATCGGACTTGGTCAGCATAACTCCGTCAAAGCAGTTCTCATACAATGAGCGGTATCGCTTCTCGCTGGCGCAGAGGGCCTCTTCTGCCATCTTGTGCTCTGTGATATCTTCGAACATCACCAGGACCCCGATGACATTGCCTTGTTGATCATGAAGCGGAACCTTGCTCGTTCTCAACCAGCGTTGACTTCCATCGAGCGTCGTCAGCGTATCTTCAAAGTTAAGCTTAGGTGTATCGGTATCCATCACCAATTTCTCGTCGTCACGCTGGGACCGGGTGACGTCATCCCATCCGAGTTCAGAGTCATCCTTGCCGACAATGGCGCTCGGATCACTAAGCCTTGCTGTACTTGCAAACGACTTGTTGCAGCCCAGGTAGGTGAGGTTTGTATCCTTCCAAAGGACGCGTTGGGGAATAGTATCCAGGACCAGTTGCAGCATCTGGCGGGAGCGGTGTAGCTCCTCTTCAGTCCGCTTGCGCTCAGTAATGTCCTCTGCCGCGCAAATTACGTACCTGACGCTGCAGTCTTCATTCAGTTTCGGGGATTTGCATATGGAAAGTAATCGCAGTTCACCTTTGGCGTTCTTCACCCATTCTTCAGTGTGAACCAGTCTCCTCTTCTCAAACACCTCTATGTTCCCTGCGATGCATACGTTTGCCTCATCTTTGCTGAATGTATCATACAGGCTCTTGCCTTCCAGATCTTCTCTGTCCACACCTAAAAAGTCTGCATGGGCCTTATTGACAGAGCCGTAAGTCCTGATATCCTTCAAATACCAGATCTGAGTATCTATGTTGTCCAGAAGCAACGTCTGTTCCTCAGTCTTCTCTCTCAAGGCCTCCTTTGCCCGCTTGTACTCTTCTATCTCAGACTGCTGCCTGCAAAAGGCAATCTCCAGATCTGGCACATAGTGCAGGCTCTTCTCCTCTTTCGCAGCAGATAGTTCCTCAAGGCGGGCCTTGATCTCGTCTAAAGCATCCCAAAGCCCCTCAGCTTCGTTAGTGGATTCTCTAGTGTACCTTGCCTGAATGCCTTCAATCTTCTGCTGGATCTCCGCTAACTTCATTGAGAGGTCATCGCTCGCCATTTGGTCGCTCCTGGTTCATAAACAAAGAAAGATTAAAACGCTGAAAGCCATCAGGCTATATATATTGCGTGGTCGCTAAATAGGGGCGAGATCGGAAGATAATTAGGCTGTAGCTAATATGATCACATATCTGTTAGCATTCTCTTCTTGATGTGAAGGCTGACCATAATTGGGTTTACCTTAGCTCCTACGCATGAAATTAGAGTTGAATCTTGCCAGCTCAGTGGCGGGTAGGACAGCTCTCAACTGGAGATGGGGCAGATCGCCAAATCCTTTAATCGATCCTGGGCTTCATCCAGTCAATACAGCCATCTTTTCGCAGGCAGGAGTAGGCCTAGTACAGCGAGGCTAAAACAAGTCCGCAGATACATCTGGGTGGTGCTACTTGCAGGCAGATCCCAGGCCAGGGATGCGTGATCCAACTCCAACGTCCTGGCAGATGCCCGGAAGCATAGAGTATAGCGCACTTCGAATTGGGCTTGACCAATAGGCAGTCGTCACCAGAAGCGCAGAGCATAATGCGCTACCAAAAAATGATTGATAGATCTCTGACCCATGATCTGGATTTGAAGCTCGATAGAGCGCTCCCTGCTCAGGGAAATGTGGTCTTAATTAAGCCTTCGTGCACTAGCTACTGGCGGTAGGTTATGTGGACACATTTGTGGCATGATGTTACGGCACAGCGGCCAATAATCGGTATCGTCAATCTTGGCCTGGGCAGTACAGTGTATTGCTAAATTCACCCAGGCCGAGCCTGAGTCAAAAGCCTAAGTAGCGCTGGCCTGGCGCCTTATGGGGCTTAAGTTCCAATCTTCACCGGCTCAACTATTGATCTAAGCGTGGCTATAGCCGAGAGCGCTGCCAGGTAGCTGGTCTTTGGGTTTTTTGGAGATGGCACGTTCTCCACAACTGTGGATATCTGCCCGAAGTTGCCCTGGACATGGATCTCGTGCCTGTTCACATGGATATTTGGGTCTGCAATCACCCTGACCATGACCTCGCCCTCGCGTGCGGCCAGGCACAGCGTCGCGGCCACATTTACATTTGCGGGGAATGCGCGTACGGCCTCGGGGGCAGTGCCCTCGAAGATCAGTGTAGGCCCCTTCAATGATTTCAGGTCGATGTGCTTTTCCAGGATATACGGCGCGCCTTCCAGTCCTGCCGGATTTTTGGTGGTGGTCAATGTCACCTTCTGAATCTCACCTATGCTTGCAGATTTTATTCCATCAAGCCCTGATATGGCGCCTGAAGGCAGATAGACCTTTGAGCCGTGCTCACGGGCAAGAGACTTTACCGTCTTGAAAAGCGAGGCATCTGCCAGTGCTCCCACGCTCATTATCATGAGGTTCTTGCCGCCGGTTAAAGTAGCCTTGGCAATGCCGGGCACTGCGCTTTGAGATGCTGCCTCTACCACCAGGTCTGAGAGGCTTACAAGCTCTCCAAGATTGGTCTTCCTGGGCTTAAGCTTCAGGCTGTCTATGAGCTCCTCGGCCTGCACCTGGTTCCTGTCGCATACTGCAACAAGCTCACCCTCGATCTCACCCCGGTCGATAGACCTCGCAATCTCGCTTCCAATGGCCCCGCAGCCAACCAGCCCAATCTTCAGAGGCATCGCAGGCTATAAATCAAAGGGACATAAAAACCCTTGCGGTATGTTGCAGTCCGAGCTGGAGCGGTTCATAGCCGAGGACCTGGGGCCCGAGGATGATTCAAGCGCCATAATCCCTGAGGTCTCTGCAGAGGCCAGGGTCATAGCCAAGGAGAGTTGCGTCATCTCCGGGCTGGCTGAAGCCGGCGAGATACTGGACTACTTCGGCCTTGAGCATTCATCCTGCCTCAAGGACGGCCAGATTGTGCCCTGCGGCTCTGAGGTCCTGGCCATTAAGGGTCTTGGACAAAAAATACTTCAGTCCGAGAGGCTTGTGCTCAACTTCATGGCCAGGATGAGCGGCATATCGACCCTGACCAGGGAGTGCGTGCTTCGCGCCGGAGGCGTTCGCGTGGCCTGCACGCGGAAGACCACGCCAGGCTTCCGGGCTTTCGAGAAAAAGGCGGTCTTTTTAGGTGGGGGCGATCCGCACAGGTTCAACTTATCAGGAGCAGTCCTTATCAAAGATAACCACATCAAGATCCTAGGACTTGAGGGAAGCATTATTGCCGCCAGGCAAAGGGCCAGCTTCTCAAAGAAGATCGAGGTGGAGGTAGAGGACCTGGAATCCATGCGCTTGGCTGCCAAGCTAGGGGTTGATATAATAATGTTTGACAATATGGACCCCTCGGAGATAGAGCGCGGTGTGAAGATCCTGACTGAGATGGGGCTTCGCCAAAGCGTCATCCTTGAGGCCTCGGGGAATATCACCCCTGAAAATATCCAGGCCTATGCCAGATCAGGTGTGGATGTCATCTCCATGGGCTCGCTTACCAGGAACGCGAGGTGGACAGACCTCAGCTTGGATGTGGAGCTGGTGAGAAAAAATACTGATTCGGGCTGTGACAGTTAATACGGTGGGCTGATATGCGGTTGATTCACCTGGCGATGTTCATGATGCTGATCGGCCTGGCCTTAGGTGCCAGCGATGATATAAAAATCGATTATAATGACCTCACTCTATACCTTGGGGACAGCATTGAGATTGGCGACTACCATATAGAGCTCACAGATGTGCAGTCCATAAAGGATGGGCTGGTGGTGGTCCATGTCAGCAAGCTCAGCAGCAACGACCTCGATGAGCAGAGGGTCCTAATGGAAGGCAATGCCAACAACTTCGATGGCGGCTCTGAGGATGGCGGCATAACCATTCGCCTGGTTGAGATCTTCGATGAGCAGTCTGCCAAGATCAGGATCGAGTATCCTCAGGATATGGGTACGCCCAGAAAGAGGTTGGCTGACAAGTCTCAGGCTGTCAAAAATGCCCCTGATCTTGTGATTTTAGAGAGCTTTGACAAGGATGACCTGCGTGTGGGAGACGACCTGGAGTCTACAATCACCGTGACCAATGTGGGCAGGGACCCTGCCTACGATATAGAGCTCAAGGAGAGGCCGCCCCTTCCAGAGTTCAGCTATACTGCGGGGTACCCGCCCAAGATCAAAAACGAGCTCGGGCCAGGTGAGTCGGATTCTGCAGTCTACACCATTAGCGCAGTTAAGGAGGGCACAGTCAAGCTGCCTCCCCTGGTGGTAAAGTATGCCGACTCCAAGAAGAACCTCAAGACCAACTCATCAGAGTCCATACGCTTGATCGTTCGTGGGGCTAGAAAGCCTGATCTGAAGCTGACCGTTGAGTCGCCGGGCACCCTGAGCTATGGTGGGGAAGGTATGGTAAATATTAGCCTCACAAATTCCGGTGAGGCCTCGGCCTATAAGGTGGAGATCACCTCTCAGGTCAGTCCTGACGGCCTGGAGGTAGGCTCTCTTAGCAACTCATTCTTTGAGATAAAGCCTGACGAGTCTGAGCACTACTCTGCCAAGGTACGGGGCAGCAGAAGCGGCAACTATACAATCACCCTGAAGACCAGCTTCCAGAGCGGAGATGAGTCCAGGGCATTGAAAGACGCCAAAGCCGAGGTGGTGGTGCTTGAACAAGAGTATAAATACCTCTATTTCCTAGTAATCATCCCCCTGGTAATTATTGGATTCTGGGTATTCAAGCGCTACAAAGAGTATAAATATTGAGGGAGTTATACCTGCTCGGCAATTCACAGATGCTGCCTAGAGCTGCGGAGACTGGATATAGCCTAAAAAGGGCCTGAGATTATGTTGAATGTACTGATGCTGGGCATAGGCCAATGCGGAAATAGAATCCTCGATTCCGTAAACAAGGAGGCCTTCGGAGGATCTTCGAGGTTATCTAAGTACTACTCTAAACCGAAGTTCCCTAGCAGAGTGGAGACAATAGCCATAAACACGGCTACGAACGATCTAAAAGAGCTGAAGTTCACCACAGCCAAGGACAGGCTCCACGTCCCAAACCTCCACGGAGTGGGCGCCAACAGGAACACTGGAAAGCAGGGCTTCTGGGACAACCGGGACATGATAATGGAGGAGATCGAGAAGAGAGGCGACTTCGACCTGGCATTCGTCATGACCTCCACATCAGGGGGCACAGGGTCCTCTTTCTCTCCACTGATAATAAATGAGCTCAAGAAGCGCTACAAGAACCTCACAGTCATACCAATAGCAGTCCTGCCATTCAGAGAGGAGGGCTCCATTTACCTTCAAAACGCTGCATTCTGCATGAGGGAGCTGATGGAAGTCGAGGCAGAGGGAATGATAATCACAGATAACCAGTACCTCAAGCGCTGCAGCGGGGACATAGCCTCTGCCTATGACAAGATCAACTCAATGGTTGCCCAGAGATTACTCTTCCTCATAGAGTCACTGGACAGCGAGATGCTCTCAGTCACAGATCTTGGGGACTTCAAGACTGTGATGAACGGCGGACTTCGCATGGGGACCATTGGTTATTACCAGGCAGATAAGCAGACTACCTCAGTTAAAACTGCAATTGAGAACAGCCTCAAGCCAAACAGCCTCCTCTTCCCCGCAAATGTATATGACGAGGCCGCACGTGCCATGATCATAATTCAGGGCTCCAAAGAGTACCTGGATGTGGATGAGATAACCAAAGAGGTCGAGAAGCTCTCTGCCTCAGTAGGCCACGTCTTCAAGGGCATCATCGTCAAGAAGGGCCATCCAAAGGTGCTCTCTATCTTCACACTGGCATCAGTGCCTGAGATCGAGTCACTGTATGCTCAGGCTGCAAAGGCCATCCATGATGAGAAAGATAGAAAGACCAGATCCAAGAAGCAGCTAAGCGATGCATTTGCCCATATAGAGGATTTAGAAGAGATTTACTAAACAATTGAAAACTTCTGGTACATCATTGCGTGAATGGGGTTGACATCGAGCAACCTGGCAATCAGCCCTTGCTCAGATGCGCTTGCCTTACCCGCCTTGACAGGCGGCACTGCCTTCCCATTTCTGGCATATACTGTCCCACCAACCATTTTGGCGCCGCAGTAGCTTCCTGCGCTTGATTCGACGAATATCTCTCCTCCGAGCATCTCTGTGGCAGTGAAGTCGCCACAGCTGCCTTTCACGATTATCCTGCCGCCCTTCATGAGAACTCCGGTGTTCATTCCAGAGTCGCCATCTACTGTGATTGTGCCAGATTGCATCAATATGCCTGTGCTCATGCCGGCATCACCAGATACGAAGACGGATCTGTCAACAGGGCACCTGGCGGCTATTGTCTCCCTTATGATCCCGTCTGAGAGGGCGAGTCCCTTATCGCTTAGCCGGTTGGGTCCAAGGACCGCTCCTCCATGGACCAGAACATCGGTTATGGATAGATACTTTCTATATCCTGTGCGGTCTGTCTCCACCTCTACTATGTTTCCCATCGGGCATGCGACATGACCGCTGATGTAGATAGCTCCCCTCTGCATGCTTATGCCCATCCTGGTGCCGGCGTCGCCGTCCACTGTTATGCGTCCTGTCTCCTCGATGACATTTCCACTGCCGCCAAGCCGCTTCAGATCTATGCCCATTCCGGACGCAAGCCTGTTCCCGGCATCGCCCTCAAGCACGACCTCCTCGCCTCTTTTCAGGGCATCCACCATCTGACGGTAGGTTACTCCACCGATATGATCATCGGGATTGAGCCTTGTCCCTTTATGCTGCCAGTAGAAGTCGAATGTGAAGTCGCACAGGCAGCTTTGGCCAGAGACTTTGACCTTCATAGCATCAGCTTGCCTTTCCGCCTGCTATGCGCCTGGAGATGTTGATACCTGTGAGGGTGATCAGTATGGCCACCACTGCAGATATGGCCAGGTACTGCACCGACGGTACGGCGGCTGAATTGAAATCGAGGCTGGTGCTGTAGGCCAGTATAAAAGAGCTTGCTGACCAGAAGACCAGGCCTGCTGCGAAGATGAAGAATGGATATGAATAAGTCCTGGCATCCTTTATCCCCTCAAGGTACATATCCATGATCTTTCCGAGGTTTGCGCAGATGCCTGCTGCCACGTACCACCAGATGCTGGCGTTTATGTAGATCATGATCACTGTGAGGTACCCGTACCAGATAGGTCCGGTCCAGTAGTGCCAGAGGTTGGCAGCGCCCTGGATGGTGGCTATGATAACGAGCATTGCAGCCAGAATGTATGTGATGAAGGCCATCTTTCCTGCATACAGTGAGCCTGTAAGCGCCTTCTTGGCCTCGTCCATTGAGTCATCCAAGCCCAGGCCTCTGAATAGCAGGTACAGCCCGACTGCGCCTGTTATTGCAATAACTGCGCCCTCGGGGTACCTCAGGAAGCTGAATATGGCGTACATCAGCAGAGCCAGGCCTGGGGGTATGAAGAATGTGTGGCTGATCTTGGGGTCTGTGAAGACCTGCTTTAGGAGGTAATAGGTGCTCTCCAGGTTTGGGCTCTGCTTGACCAGGACCCTTCTCACGCCGTCAACCCTGACCCTGGACTGGATTATGGGTATTATGGCCTCGTCCTCTGCACCGTCTGATACGACTATAACGCCTCTGGGGTTAAACTTGGCTATGAGGCCTTCAAGCTGCTCTGAGAGCTTGGCATCTGAGACCAGTCCGACCTTGATGTCTCCAGCAATGCTTGCAATCTCTGCCTCTTTGCCAGATGCCGCCAGCTCATTTAAGGTCTTGATGCCGCCAAAGATAGTATTCAGGTCTGAATCCTCTGGATCTGCTACTGCCAGCCTCAGTGCTGCATCGATATTGGCCTCTCTGCCTATGACCGGGCAGCGGATACCAGCTTTGCGCCCCAGGTCGTCGTCTCGGTCGACGCACAGCACGAGGACATCCATGAGCGGCTATTTGATTAGGAATCTACTTAAAGGATTCTGTAGAATCGATTCTTCATTTCATAGGCTGCGAAAAGTGATATAATCTTGATATCAGGTCAGATCTGCAGGATAGATCGACCTAAATATGTATCACTGGTCCAAATCTGGCATAAGATATTT